>JAYVDN010000056.1:0-3093 GCA_043749385.1 Polaromonas sp. | reverse complement strand
GCCAGCCTGGCACCGGGCGTGAAGGTGCGTATGGGCACCAAGGCCCTGCCCCACGCAGGCATTGGCGTACCCAGCTACGCCTGGAGCACCTCGCCCCTGCGCCGCTACACCGACATGGTCAACCAATGGCAAATCATTGCCTGCGCGCGCCACGGCAGCACCGCAGCACTGGCTGCGCCTTTCAAGCCCAAAGACGCCGAGCTGTTCGCCATTATTTCCAGCTTTGATGCAGCCTACACCGCCTACAACGGTTTTCAAAATGGCATGGAGCGCTATTGGACGCTGCAATACATTACGCAGCGCAAAATCACCGAGATCGTGGGCGTGGTGTTCAAAGAAGGCATGGTGCGCGCCGACGACATTCCCTTGGTATTGCCCGTGCTGGGCACCATGGACGTACCGCGCGGCACCAGGGTGCGGGTCAAACTGGGTGAGATCGACGAGATCACACTGGACATATCCGGCACTTTGATCGAGCGGCTAGACGCAGCGCCTGCAGCCGATGCCAGCACGCAAGACAATGCAGAAGAAGACGATGACACCATGGCAGGCCCGATTGCTATTGCGGTAGATGTATCAGGGGATGACGCCGCGGGTCAGATTGGCGATAATCAAAGCCCGTGAAGTTCCTGCAAAACCTCAGTACCCTGTCCATCGCATTGAGCGTGTCCGTCTTGGTGCACGCGGCCCTGCTGACGGTACGTTTTGTCAACCCAGAAGGGTTTAACCGGATTTTCCAGGACACGCCGCTCGAAGTCATTTTGGTCAACGCCAAATCCACCGAGCGCCCCGAGATAGCCAAAGCCATTGCACAGGCGTCTTTAGCGGGCGGTGGCGATCTGGACAAAGGCCGTGCCACGACCCCCTTGCCACCCAGCGTCCTCAGTGAAATTGGCGACACCATGGAGGACATGCAGCGCAAGGTAGAGGCGCTGCAAGAAGAACAAACCATGCTGCTGGCCAATGTGAAAAAAGAGCTGGCCACCATCCCCCGCTTAGACCCTAAAAAAGCAACGCCCAATTCTGAGGCAGCGGCGCAAGAAGAAAAGCGCCGCCAGTTGCAGCGCCTGCTGGCGGAGATTGAAAAACGCATCAACGAAGAAAACTCCCGGCCTAAAAAGCGCTACATCAGCCCGGCCACCCGCGAGGAGGTGTACGCCATTTACTACAACAGCTTGCGCCACAAAATTGAAGACCGGGGCACACAAAACTTTCCCGAAGCCGCAGGCAACAAACTCTACGGCGAGCTGACCATGATCGTCACCGTCAACCACGACGGCCGCGTCATCAGCACCCAAGTGGTAGAAACCTCTGGCAACCTCACCCTGGACAGGCGCGCGCAGACAATTGTCAAAAACGCCGGGCCGTTTGGCAATTTCAACGACGCCATGCGCGCACGCGCCGACCAAATCGTGGTCGTCTCACGCTTTAAGTTCACCCGCGACGAGACGCTAGAGACCAATCTCACCGCACGGTAACCATGAAGCGCGCTTTAGCCCGCTGGGGCCTGCTGGTGCTGATAGCTTTTATCGCCTTGCAACTGTTTTTTGTATTGCGCATTGCCACCATGCTGGTGATCGACCCGCAGTCCACTACCTTTGAGCGCTCAGAGGCCTGGCGCGTGCTGCAAACGCCGGGCATTGCCTTTGCATGGGAGCAGCAGTGGGTAGACTACGCGCAAATAGCAGACCCGCTTAAACGCGCGGTGATAGCCAGCGAAGACAGCGACTTCATCTACCACGGTGGCGTGGAGTGGGACGCGATTGAAAGAGCGTGGCAAAGAAATGCCAAAGCCGAGGCCCAAGCAGTCAAACGCAGCCGCAATGGCAAAATCCGCACACCCAAAATCATTGGCGGCTCCACCATCACGCAGCAGTTGGCTAAAAATCTGTTTCTATCGGGTGAGCGCAATTTTTTGCGCAAAGGCCAGGAGTTTGTACTAACGGTGACGCTGGAGCTGCTTTTACCTAAGCAACGTATTCTGGAAATTTACCTCAACAGCGTTGAGTGGGGCGAAGGCATTTTTGGCGCAGAGGCGGCTGCCCAGCACTATTTTCAAAAACCCGCCGCCAAGCTGAGCAATTACGAAGCAGCGCGCCTGGCGGTGATGCTGCCCAGCCCAAAGAGTTACGAGAATACCTTCAACGCCAGCCACCTGCGCAGCCGCGCGCAGACCATCGTGGCGCGCATGGCGGATGCGGAGTTGCCTTGAGTCAATTGGTGAACTTAGCTGCTTTTGTACTGGATCAGGCCGACGGCACTACTTCAGCTACGCGGCTGTCCCCCGTGCCGGCCTAGGGCCGGCGACTCCTCCTTTATGCCGCTACGCTGAAGTAGTGCCGCCGACCTGATCTGACCAGTGTGGTTGGCGCTCCACCGCCTGAGTGAGCAAAAACCCCAGAGCAAAAAAAGCAAGTAATGCAAGCGACACAGCAAGCACTCCGCATACAAAGCTCCTGAGTGGATACAGATAAACTAAGCATCACACATCCCCTGAACCAACACCCCCAGAAAGCCCCACACCATGCGCATCCCCGACTGGAACCAGCAAGCCCACCCCCAACCCACCGCCCTGGTCGACGCCATCAAAACCCGCCGTGGCGGCGAGCTGATTAACCTGGACAAAGCCCTGCTGTGGAGCGAGCCCCTGGCACGCGGCTGGAACGTCTACCTCAAAGCCGTGCGCACCGAGCTGCCCACCAGCCGCAAGCTGCGTGAGCTAGGCATCTGCACTGTCGCCCTGCTCACGGGAGCTGCCTATGAATACCACCACCACGCACCCGACTTTTTAGCCGCTGGTGGCACCCAGGCCGAGCTGGACGCCTTGAACGCGCATGTAGCCCCCTACATTAAAGATAATCAGCCTCTAGCTCAATTAAATATTACGGGGGCAGCTATAGAAAACATAGTAATCCAGTACGCCAGCGAGATGACCCTGCATGTGAAAGTTGCCGACAGCACCTTCGCTGCACTGCAAAAGCACTTTGATACCACGCAGATTGTGGAGCTGACCAGCGCGATTGCCACCTACAACATGGTGGCCCGGTTTTTGGTGGCTTTGGGCGTTTCTCCGGAATAGCATTCACGCTCGAA
>JAYVDN010000055.1:0-10961 GCA_043749385.1 Polaromonas sp. | reverse complement strand
TCGGCGATATCAAGCTGCGATAAAATTTTGATCCGGCAAACCGTAGCCTCAAATCGGTCTAAGCCTAACTGTTGCAAGTCTCGCATCACTCCGTCAACGCGAACGCGAACTACGAAACCAGCCTCGCCCGGTTCTACATGGATATCCGATGCGCGCCTGGTTACTGCTTGGCTTAAAAAACTATTGACCAGCTCTACCACAGGGCCTTCTTCAGCCAACTCGCGCAGATGGGTCAGATCACCACTTTGCACGATATGCCTATTGGATACATTGCGCATAGACGCATGTACATTGGCGATATCGGCAGGCCTTGCCAACCTGAAGCGCAAGGATTTTCCAGATTGATCTGCTTTCAAACGCAAAAAGTCGTGAATGGCACGTTGTGGCAAATCGCAGGTCGCACACACTAGCGCGCCATCACTTAACCATACCGCAATGCCATTTCGCTCGCACCAAGCGGTCGACAGTTGCAATGACATAGCGGTCTCAGCAATCAGCGTTTCCACTGGTGCCAGTTCAGCATAAGGGATGATGGGCCACTGCATATAGTCCGAGGCAGCGCGCAAAAGCTGCTCTTCGGCCACCATGCCAGTGCGGTTGGCCAACATGAATGGTGACTCACCTTTGCTTCGTACCAATTCGGATAACTGGCTTGCCCGTGTTCCGTCAAGCAAACCCGATTGCGATAAAAAATCTACGAAAGTACCATCGTAGCTCGCCAGTTCTGTCATTTCTTCGCACCAGGCGCAGCCGCCTGCCCCACTTTCACTTCACGGTACAGGCCATAGTATCTACCGCCGGAGCGCGCTACCAAAAGCACTGGCTGCGTTTTTTGCAGTAGCAATGAAACATTAGCCTCCGGCAAGGCGGACACTTCAAACTGCAACCCCATGAATAGCGCACTGCCTGTATCTGGCTGCGCATGCAAGTTCAGCAACCACATGCCATCGGTACGCGCTATTGTGCTGACAACTTTGGCCTTTACACGACCAGCGCGCGTAATGTCAGGAATATCTAACAGTAAATCATTGCCACTGAGCAGCGCCTTAAAGGACGTGGGTGGGCGTAAAGTAGCCAAAAATTCATCTGCTTTTTTTGCGGAAGCACCCGCAGGTAAAACTAAAACCCCTGATCCAGCGACAGGTGGAGGTTGTTGTGCCACTGCTTGGGCACCTGTCAGTGCCAAGACCGTGGCACCAACTAAGGATCGCACACAGTGGGCCATCCTAGATAAAAATGTCTTATTCATGGTGTTAATCTGTACTGATCGAAGGTGTAAAAAGCACCTTAACGCATTCGCCCTTAAAATACAAAGTTGGAAGTTTAGACCATGTTCAACCACTATAGCCATTTTTCTTTGCCCCGTGCCCTCCAGCGAGGCTTTACATTGCTCGAAATGTTAGTCGTTATGGTAATCATTGGATTGCTCGCGGGTTTAGTTGGACCACGCATTTTTGGAAAAGTCGACACCAGCAAAGTGCAAACTGCTCAGGTGCAGATCAAAATGCTTGAAAGCTCGCTGCATATCATGCGGTTAGACATGGGTAACCCCCCCAGCGGCGAGACAGCCTTGCGTTGGCTGGTAAAAAAACCTGACGATAGCAACCTTGGCAGCCTGTGGAAAGGTCCCTATTTAGACGGGGCCATCCCTGTCGATCCCTGGAACAACTCCTACCAAATTGCCATGCCCGGTCAAGACGGAAAGCCCTTTACACTTTTCTCTTTTGGGGCTGATGGCAAGCCTGGCGGTGAGGGTCTTAATGCCGATGTCTACGCCAAGTAGCACACCTGCTACTTCGCTTGGTTATGGCTTGTTTAGAGCCCGTAACAATGGGTTTACTCTAATAGAGATGGTGGTGGTCATGGTGCTTTTGGGCCTTTTGGCCGCTGTCACCCTGCCCAATCTAGAACGCTGGTTTGCGGGTACGCAAGAGCGAGTGGACGCATCGCGCATTGCCCTACAGGTACAAAAACTGCTAGCGCGTGCCGCCATACTCAACCAATCTATTGAACTAACGTCTAGCAACGTCAATCAACCTCTAGTCGATGGCAAGCCTGCATTAGATTTACCTTTTGGCTGGAAGCTACGAGCTCAAGACCATTTAACAGTGCATGGGTCTGGGTACTGCGTCCCTTCCGAAATAACCTTTATAACCCCACAACAACAGCTAGTGACTATCCAAGTTAAAGATCAGCAATGTAACGTTGGTTTTACGTTGCAAGGTGGCCGTATATGAGCCGCAAGCGTCGCCCCCTAAAGCAGGCTGGTATCAGCCTGCTTGAGACATTGGCGGCCCTTGTAGTTCTGAGTGCAGGGGCAACCGTCATGTTCACTTGGTTTGCGCAAAATGCTACTGTGTTGGGCAAATTGAAGGTGGCCGAAGAAGTAGAAAGAGTGCGACTTGATGCCTTGGAATACGTTCGCACAATCAACCCCGTCGAGCGTCCGCGTGGGGAAGTTACGCTGAACCAGTACCGGCTAGCCTGGACCAGCCGCCAAAGCGCAGATGCCGTGCGCACTGCGAATGAGCTGGGCACGCCAGCGCGTTACGAAATTTCGCTTTATGAATTGACAGTGCGGCTTACGGCGACTGACATTACGTCCAGCGACCCTGTAAGCCAATTTACATTGCCTGTGGCGGGCTATAAACTCGTTGAATCCAATGTAGGTAATGTATTTGGCCTACCTTCTAGCAGTAGCAGACCATGACGATACGCAATCGCCAGCAAGGGCTAACGCTCATTGAGCTATTGGTCACCATGGTACTGCTGAGCTTCAGGGTGGCTCTGATGTCTGGTGCATTTGTCCAGATATCTCAAATGCTACGCATCAGCAGCGAACATGGCAACGGTTTTTCGGGTCGCTGGGTGCAATCGCGCGCCTTGAATGACATCGTAGCCAGCATGGTAGCTGACCCCGCGCTACCCATACCCCTCACTGGCGCTCCCACTCGGGTATCGTTAACCACCTTGGCGTTGCCACCCAGTGCCAACGGTGTTTCGCGACGGGTCGCCCTTAATTTACGTACCGACAATGACGGCGCCACGATCCTTCTGCTTGAACCTTTGCTAGAGCCTGGTACCAAGAGCGACGAGAAAATGTTTGAGCTGGCACGCTTTGGTGGCCGATTAAGCTTCTTTTACCTGGATGCGCAAGGACAAGAGCATGCACAATGGCCACCGTCAGGCACAACGCAAACAGACAAACTTCCCTTAGCCATTGGTATTCGTGACTCCACTCGGCAAGGCGCTGTGATGCAAGTCGCGCACTATGAAGGCACGCCAAGTGCACGACCAAGCAACGGGCTGGGCGTGATGTTTGGAGCAACGCGTTGAAACGACATCTACATGGCTTTGCGTTAGCTGCTGTTTTATGGCTCTTAGCTGGCCTGTCCATTGTGGTCAGCTTAATCGACGACGCTGCGCGGAGCTCTGCGGATCGCGTACAGCAACTGCGTGACCGAACAGAGTTTGTGCGTAGCGCGCTAGCTGCCAGGGCGCAATTGCTCTACTACATTGCCCTAGCAAGCCCGCAAAGCGCAGGGTTTAAGCTAGGTGATACCTCACTGTTGGCAGACACCACGCCCTACCGCTTTGACTCCACTAGCGTGGTGCGCCTGCAAGACATGGGAGGATTGATCAACATTAACCGTCTCAATCGCCCTATCTTGGACCGTCTACTCACCGCTTGTGGCGTCGCTCAAGAGCAAATACCCTTTCTGGTCGACGCGTTAGAAGACTATACCGATGCCGACGACCTTCAACGCATCAATGGTGCTGAGCGGGATACCTATGCCTTGGCAGGAAAACCACCTCCACGCAATGCGCCACTGCTCTCGGTAGATGAGCTATGGCAAGTACACGGCTGGAAAGCGCAACAAAAACGCTTAACTGACAACGGCTGCGCCCGCGCGCTCACTGTCCAAAGCACCGAATCTCTATTGGGAGGTTCTGTCAATCTGTCCACTGCGCCGTTGCTGGTTTTGCAGGCCGCAGGAGTTGATGCAGCCAGTGCAGCCGACATCATCAGCGCCCGCACAGATCCCGACAAGGTGGCTGAACGCACAGCCACTGTCAACGCCCAATTGGGCAACATTGGCATGTTTGGGCTTGCGGGGGGCGGCACGGTACAGCGCGAGCTGCGCGTCACCCATGAACATGTCCGCATGCCATGGGTTATCGAGTACACTTTAAAACTTGATTTTGAATTTGAAGACAAACCGTGGAGCATTGTGCAACCCGTAATTGGGGCTCGGTCATACAACCCTGTTACGCCAACAGCACGCGCGCTACCATGGCCGCGCCCGAGTGCTTTACCTCCCTCTTCTACTAATGCTGTCCCAGTCTTACCTTTTTAACCGTAATGGCACCGACTCGCCGGTCGGCGGTAGTGGTTTTAGGTTTTTACCCACTTCACTGCAAATACTGCATTTAGTGGTGCCACGCGAGGCGTGTATTTATGCTCGGGTGAATTGCCAAGGTGTCCCTTACTTCGGACTGCGCAACTTTGCCAAACTTCAATCTGAACAACTCTCTCCGTTCCAGCAGTTTGGTGCATTCGCAACCAAACAAGGCACTGTATTGCACGTATGGCTCTGGGACAAAGCCGTGGAGGTTAGCTTCCAAGAAAAGCATAATGGGCGCTCTGCGAAAACAGTGTTACCCCAAAGCGTTTTAACTGCGCCTCGCGAGCGAGGGATCCAATGGTTAGGCGACCCCAGCCAGCCAGGCGTAGAAGCTCAGTTATGGCGTGACCGCGCTCTGGTTGATTCGCTGTATTTTGAGTCTCCACCCAGCGCCCAAGGTTGGAGCACGATGGCCGCGCAGCAACCTGACCTGGTGGCATTGGGCTGGCCTTCGACATTGCCGTTGGGTAGCGTTACACACAACCAAACCATTACGGCGAAAGCCTGGGGGCGCAACCTACTTAGCACACCACTTCGTCTGCCGAAAGTTAACGCAGCGGCTATCGCCAGCTTAGCCCTTTGGCTTGCCACAGCCGCACTTGCGGCGTTCAGTGCCGCTTTATGGACCGAGCGGGCCGCCCATCAAAAAGTAATTGCAGATGGTGTAGAAAGTCAAAAACAACGTATTGAAGCTTTCGAGCCAATACAACAGGCCCGCGATAAAGCGCAAAACGTGGAGCGTTGGCTGGCCTCTGTGCAAGCGCTCAGCCCCCGCCCCTCTAAAGTCGACATACTTTACGATGTTGCCGAATTACTGACCCGGCAAGGCCTGATGCTGAGAGACTTCGAGCTCACCCCACCTACCATTTCCGCTGTGTTAGTACCCTATGCCGGTGCAGACATACGGCTCACCTCGGTCATTGGCGCCATCGAAGCGCACCCACGCTTTTACGATGCACGTTTTGTAGATGTAGCGGGCGGTAACGGCTTTAAATTCACTTGGCGTTTGCGCAGCGACGGCGCGGCAAACACCCAGGGAGAGCGACCATGACCTCTTCATTGCGCCACTTGGTATGGGCAGCCGCACTCATAGGCTGGGGCGTGCTGGTATTGGATTTGCGCGATGAAGTCGTGCGTTTGCGTCCTGAACGGGTTCGCGTGGAGCAACTGCGGGCCAAGGAACAGTCAGCTCTCTGGAATGTAGATTGGAAGCAGGCTTTGCGCGATGCCAATGCCGCGCAAACGCAATGGCTTACGCGACTGCCTCGGATTGAGCAAATCGGCGTATTTCGCGCTCAAAGCATGGAAAGCATGTCTGATTTGTGCAAACAAATAGACACTTCGTGCCAGGTGGGTGCGTTAGGAGAGAGCACCAAACCCGCCGTCAACCCAACTACTTCTAATGACAAAGGCAGCGATCCCAGTGTCTTACCCAATATCATCGTCTCGGGTGTACGTGTCAGTTTGCCAGTACAAGGTGACAAGCTCGAACTGCTGATGAAAACGCTGGAAAACGACTCTCAATTGCGACGCATTGACAAAATTAGTGTCCGTGGGGGGCGAGCGACTCTAGATGTGCAAAGCTTTGGCCTTGATGTGCGCACCGCCAGCACCAGAGAGAGCCCACAATGACCGCTGGAACGACGTCCAGCAGTAAGCGTGGGTTGTTTACATTCGCTGGCATATTGCTTGTAGCGGCTGGTTTTGGAGCTGGTATTTGGTATGGCAACGAAGAAGTCAGTAGGCTGATCTCTCCCGCACAGCCACCCGCTGCCGGCGGCAAAGTAAAGCCCGCTACAGAACCATCTGAGGTCGTACTTACCGGGCCGCGTTATGCGCGACCGCCTTTAGTCTTCGATCCTTCGGTGGCTATTGCCGCGGCTACAGCGGCCTCAGCGGCCGCTTCAGCAGCAGCCTCTGCCAACCAGTCGGGTAACAAAACTAAAGCCACCATTCCCGCAGACATCGTCCCAGGCGGCTGGGCCGGAAAAGGCACCGATATTGAGCGGGCCTGGGAGAGTAATGCACAGACCGGCTGGAACATACGCTCCACGCCACTTACGCCGCCGAACTGGCGCATTAGCGGCGTAGTGCAGCGCGGCAGCCAAACCCAGGTGATCGTGCTGATCGACGGCGAGCCTAACCCCAAGTTTTTCAAGATAGGCGACACCCTGCCCGGTGGTGCGCAGCTAGCCTGGGTGCAGCCCGATGTGGTGGGCGTAGTGAGCAACGGCGGCAACATTGCCGTGCCGGTACTGGAAGGGCAAACCCAAGCTGCCAGCAAGGCTGCTGCCAGCGCCGCCACTGCTGCTGCCACTTCCAGCCCTGTTACAGCGGCACCGAATAAACCTTAATGGCACTGCTTAGCAGGCTATGATCCAAAGTCTATGGAATTGATGTGAAACTGAACATGAGCGACTCCCCGAACCTACCTTTGCGTGCACTGTCTTTGGCCTGCTTGGCCATGGTCACTGGTTGCGCTATGACGCAGCCTCGGGTGCCGGCCGCTTTGGATTTTCCTCGCTCTACCGACCAACGCACTACTGGCGACTTAGGTGAGCAACAACGCATTGATGGCCCGCGCAGTACCGTCATCAGTCCCAGCCCCAAGCCGCCAGCCCCCATTGCTGGCAACTTGCGCCCCATTCCCGCCAAGGTGATGCCCGACGAGAAGCCCGGTGATTTAAGCGTAAGCTTTGAGCAGATGGCGTTGCCCGCCTTCATCCAAGCAGTTTATGGCGGCATTTTGAAGCTCAACTACGCCATGGACCCGACGGTAAGCGCGCGTACTGAACTGATTACTTTTCGCACCCCAAAGCCACTCTCTGCGGCAAAATTGACCGAAGTGAGTGCCCAGTTACTTCGCAGCTACGGTGTGGCTGTGCAAGACTTTGGCGGTGTGCTGCGCATGGTACCCGACAGCAACACCAACAGCACCCTGCCACTGGTGCGCCGGGGCCGTGCCCAGCCCGGTGTGCCATTGCCGCTGCGGCCCATCTTCCATTACATCGAGACTGAATCGGTACGCCCGTCGGTATTTTTTGCCACTCTCAAAAACATTCTCGGCTCTAAAGTGACCATGGAGTCAGATGGAAATAACCTGCTGCTCAGCGGTCAACCTGACGATGTGGCTGTAGCGCTTGAGCTGATTCAGGTTTTTGACCAACCAAGCGTGCGTGCACAAAACAACACCCGCGTCGTCCCCCGCTATTGGGGTGCTGAAGAATTTGCACGGCGTTTGTCAGAGGTATTACGCGCCGAAGGCTACGGAGTTGGCAACCTAAATAGCGGCGAACCCATTACCGTGCTGGCTATCTCGCCCATCAACAGCGTCATGATTTTCTCAGCCAGCAAAGAAGTGCTTAACCATGTACTTGACTGGGTACGCGAACTAGACCAGCTGCCCACAGTGCAGGCGGGTAGCGCCTACTTTACCTACCCCGTCAAGCATGCTGATGCGGTAGAGCTGGCTAAATCTCTTAACGACCTAATCAGTGGCGTTTCCGCGCCGGCGGCACCAGCCACGGGAGCCCCAGCAAGCCCTGGTGCGCCTGCCGCTAGTGCTGCAGCGGCCAGTACCGCCCAGCGCGGTAAACGCGTGGTAGTCAATAACGCCACTAATTCCCTCATTTTCCAAGGCGGTAGCCAAGAAGATTACCGCCAATGGCTTTCACTTTTGACCGAGCTGGACAAGCCCGTTAAATCTGCACTTATAGATGTATTGGTAGCTGAAGTAGCCTTGGTTGACAGCAACGATCTGGGTTTTGTCTGGCGGCTAGACCAGTTAGGCAGTGGTGCGCAAGCAGTACGCTTAAGTGGCACCACTTACAACCTGCAAGCGAGCGGCGGTGGGCTAGGCATTAACGCCTTGTTAGGTGGCAACCCGCTGCGCCAATTGGCCATCAACGCCTTGGCCAGTAACAGCGATGCACGCGTGATGTCTAACCCCAAGGTGATGACCCGTAACGGAGAGTCCGCCAGCATCAGCGTAGGCCAAGACGTGCCCATAGTGACCAGTCAGGGCGTCGCGCAAAGCACCGGTGTGCTGGGCGGCAGCAGCAATGTGGTGCCGCAAACCGTGCAATACCGTAACACCGGCGTTATCCTGCGGGTACGCCCAGTGATTCACGCGGGCGACCGTATAGACCTGGAAATTAGCCAGGAGGTGAGCAGCGCCGAGCCTACCAGCACCGGCGTGACATCCTCTCCCACTATCCGCAGACGCTCGGTAGAAACCAAGCTGAGTTTGCGCGATGGCGCTACCGTGATGTTGGGCGGCTTAATTTCTGACACGAACAGCGACAGCAATAGCGGCGTACCTGGTCTGAAAGATATACCTTTTTTCGGCAACCTGTTTCGCAGCCAAGCTAAATCCCGCTCGCGTACTGAACTAGTGATTTTGATCACCCCCTACATACTGAACGACGCCTCTGACGCAGAGGCCGCCACCGATGCCTTTAACGGCAGCTTAGGTGAGTGGGCCGACGGGGTACGTGGGCGTATCAACGCTGGACGGGCAGCCCGCAAGCTGCGCAGCGATGCACTAGGCCAGACCAATGAAACCACTGGCAATATGGACAGCCCGGTGCTTACACTGCCACGGGCTGTGCCCAGAACCAGCACTCCAGCAACCGATGGCAACAGTAACCTGCCACTTACCGCGCCAACGGTAGTAGCCCCGGCAGATAGAGCTGCACCGCCTGCCGAGCCTGCTAGCCGCATGATCAACTTGGGTAACCCCACTGCTGCGCCAGAACCGGTTAGCTCCAACCCTAGCGGGCAGCCTGGCAGCCCGCCAAGCAGCCAAGGTGCAGGCAGCAATCCGCAGCCTAGTGCTATTCCAGCCGGGCGCAGCCCAGCGCCAGCGGTGGTCAATGGCACCTCCGTGCCTGCTGGCAGCACGGTCGTGGACGATCCAAAGCTCAAGCAAGAGCTGCTTGATTCGATCCGCAAACGCTGAGCCATTCAGCAGCGCGGGGCTGGGTCGCTCGATAAGCGGCCATGGCGACCTGAGCAAACTTTAAGCCACTTCCAGTGCACTTCAACTCGCCGTAGTGGCGCTGTAGCATGCTGCGCCATGGCAGCGGTTTGCATAAAGACGCCAAATTGCTCTATTTTTAATAGCTGCTCTCGCGATATTCTATTGAGCCAGGGCCTGATCTTATGTAAAACTGGGAGAAGCGATGGGCATCGCTTTAACAACTAACAAAGCTCCCGCCGAAGCTCAGCCAATTCCTACTGCCTCATCAGCTGCTCTGGAGATGTGGCATTAGCGTACTTTTCTGATACTCGCCAGACGTAAAAAAGGGAGCCGAAGCTCCCTTTTTGTTGAATAAGCTGCAAGCAGATTACTTGGCCAAGCCGTTGATCGCGTCTTGCGAGATTGGCTGTGCGTCGCGTGCAGACGGGCTGTCTGGAGTACGGTCACCCAGGTTCTCAAAGTCAACGCCTTGAGCTTGTGATGTGTCAAGGATAGTAGAACCCAAGATCATGAAGCTCTGTACGCGCAGTGTAGAACCGGTGTTAGACACGAAACGTACGCGGTCGCCTACGCCAGGTGCAGCTGCACCGTTGACGGCAGCGCCAGCACTGTTAGCTACATAACCAACAGCACGTGCACCGAATGGGTTGGACGCGGCAGGAGCGTTCACCAATTTGGCTTCCAGGTCTTTGTTGGCAAAGTTAGCTACAGCGCGAGGTGCCAAGCTGGTTACCAAGCCCCATGCGCCGTAAGAACCGTCAGCATAGATCATCTGAGCGAACACGTCAGCAGTCTGTGTCTCGCTGTTGTTGATCAAACGCACAACGCTTTGTGGGCCGGTTGGGAACTTAGCAAACGATGCGTAGTTACGGATATCGATCTTGATACCGCCACCGATGCCGGTCAGCAGGCCGGTACACACGTTGTCTTGTTCGCGGCGGTCAGGAGCACCAGCAAGGGTGTCTTTACGCAGGCTAACTTTAACGCTGATGTTGCCGGTCTGAGGAATCAGAGCGGTACCTGGGAACAGAGCGACCAGGTAGGTAGCGCCAGACAGGTCGGCTGCTGCTACTGCGGTAAGTGCAGACAGGCTGTACACAGTTTGACCAGCGATAGAAGCGATAGTCGCAGCTTGTGCAACACCAGCGGCGTTGTAAGCGGTGACTACAGTGCCAGCAGGCCAGTTAGCTGGAATGGTCAACTCGTAGTTCAAATCTTTCAATTCGATCACACCTGTTGCCAACGAACCGATGTCATCAGCATCTTCAAAATCAGCAGCCGCGAAACCAGCTACGTTGTCAGCATTGCCGTATGTGTTGCTGTAGTTCAAATCCAAACCATTGCTGCGAAGAACCAAATTGGTTTTACCGATGTAGTGGCGCAACACGTTGCTTGACAGAGCCAGCACTGGTGCCGGTGTGCCAGCAAAGTTAGCGGGACCGCTACCAACTGTGAAGGCTTGGTTCAAAGCCGCGGCATCGGTACGTGAGGTCGCAACTGCAGGTGTGAACGCGAAGTTCAAATTCTCTGTGAAGTTGAGAATACGACCGTCGTTGGTAGAACCACCACGGAAG
>JAYVDN010000054.1:0-10093 GCA_043749385.1 Polaromonas sp. | reverse complement strand
TGCGAGGGGGCCACCAGGCCCGACATGATGTTGAGCATGGTGGTTTTGCCGCAGCCAGACGGCCCGAGCAAGGCGTAGGCGCCGCCGTCCTCAAATGTCATCTTCAGGGGCAGCAGGGCGTAGTCGCTGTCCTGCATGGGGTTCTTTTTGTAGGCGTGGGCCAGGTCCAGTTCGATGCGTGCCATGCTAGCGCCCTCCACCGCGCACAGGGGCCTGCACCAGCAGGCCACGGGCATCGAACAAATACACCTGCAGAGGGTTGAAACACAGTTGCACTGCTTCACCCAAATCAAAGTGGTGCACGCCGGTGAGCTGCGCCACCAGCTCGCCTACCGGGGTAGAGGCATGCACAAAGGTGTCTGAGCCCGAAATCTCGGCAAGTTCTACTTTGCCTGCTAACGCAATGTCTCCTGGCTTTTGGGCCACGCTGATAGCGCTGGCGCGCAGCCCAACCGTGAGCTGTTGCGAAGCCGAGGCGGGCAAAGCCATCGCCAGCAGGGGCCCACCATGCAGCTGCACACCGCCTGCGCCCGGGCTGGCCTCCAGCAAATTCATGGGCGGGTCGCTGAACGCGCGGGCTACGCGCAGGGATTTGGGTTTGTGGAACACCTCGGCCGTGGGGCCGTACTGCAAGAGCTCGCCCGCGTCCATCACGGCGGTGTAGCCACCCAGTAGCAGCGCCTCGCCCGGCTCGGTGGTCGCGTAAATCACCGTAGAGTCGCCTGCTGCAAACAAGGCACTCAGTTCATCGCGCAGTTCTTCGCGCAGCTTGTAGTCCAGGTTCACCAGCGGCTCGTCCAGCAGCATCAGCGGCGCGCCTTTGGCCAAGGCGCGCGCCAAAGCTACCCGCTGCTGTTGGCCACCCGACAGCTCGGCGGGGTAGCGGTCTAAAAACATGTCGATATGCAGTTTCTCGGCCAGCGCACGCACGCGTTCACCGATGTTTTTTTCACCACGTAACTTGAGGGGCGAGGCAATGTTGTCGTGTACCTTGAGCGAGGGGTAGTTGATGAACTGCTGGTACACCATGGCCACATCGCGCTGTCGCACCGGCATGCCCACCACATTGCTCCCATCTACCAGCACACGCCCAGCCGAGGGCACATCCAGCCCGGCCATGATGCGCATCAGGCTGGTTTTGCCCGCTTGGGTAGCGCCCAGCAAAACCGTCACTGCCCCGCTGCGCGGCGCCAGGTCCATGTCGTACAGCCACGCCTGTGGCCCGACTTTTTTGCTGATTCTCTCCAGACTCAACTGCATGGACACACCCTTTTTGTTGTTGTGCACAAACTCACAACGTTTACTTTCGATTTAGATTATTGTTGTTCGTTAAGATTCTTTTTTGTCTCAGTGTTTACCCTAAAATATTCGTTTTGTTTCGTTTTGATGCATTTGTAGTAACTTTTAGATTGAAAATACCCGTATGAGCCCTAACCCCCGACAAATGACCTTGCTGACGGTGGTGCGCGCGCAAGGCTCCGTCACGGTTGAGCAGCTGGCCGACAAGCTGGGTGTGACTTTGCAAACCGTGCGCCGTGACGTGCAGCGCCTGGCCGACGAAGGCTTGCTGGCGCGCTTTCATGGTGGCGTGCGGGTGCCAGGCTCTACCGTAGAAAACATTGCCCACCAACAGCGCGAGAGCCTGCACGCGCTAGGCAAGGCGCGCATCGCCCGCGCGGTGGCCGCTGCGGTGCCCCATGATTGTTCGCTGGTGCTCAATATTGGCACCACCACTGAGGCCATTGCCAGAGAGCTGCTGCACCATGAAGGCCTGCGCGTGATCACCAACAACCTGAATGTGGCCAGCATCTTGAGTGCCAACGCCAAGTGCGAGGTAATCGTGGTGGGCGGCGTGGTACGTGGCCGCGACCGGGGCATCGTGGGCGAGGCGGCCGTGGACTTTATTCGCCAGTTCAAGGTGGACATTGCGGTGATCGGTATCTCAGGCATTGAGGCCGATGGCACCCTGCGCGACTACGACTACCGCGAAGTGAAAGTCTCGCAAACCATCATCGCCTGCGCGCGCGAGGTGTGGGTGGCCGCCGACATCAGCAAGTTCAACCGCCCGGCCATGGTCGAGGTGGCCAACCTGTCCCAGATAGACCGCTTGTTTACCGACGCGCCCCCGCCAGAGCCTTTCCCGGCGCTGCTGGCGCAAGCGCAAACGCGCCTGGAGGTGTCGCTTCCCAGCGATGCCATGCTTGGATAAACTCCACACCACCATGACCTATCTGCTTGCCCTCGACCAAGGTACCTCCAGCTCCCGCAGCATTGTGTTCGATGCCAGTGGCCGCGTGGTGGCCCAAGCCCAGCAAGAGCTGACGCAAATCTACCCCCAGCCCGGCTGGGTAGAGCATGACCCGATGGAGATCTGGCGCACCCAACTGGCCACGGCGCGCGAGGTGCTGGCCAAAGCGAATATCCAAGCCAGCGCCATCCGCGCGATCGGCATCACCAACCAGCGCGAAACCGCCGTGGTGTGGCACCGCAAAACCGGCCTGCCCGTGCACCACGCCATCGTGTGGCAAGACCGCCGCGCCGAGCCCACCTGCGTTGCGCTGCGGCAGCAGGGCCTGGCGGAGGTGATTCAGCGCAAAACCGGTTTGCTGGTGGACGCGTATTTTTCAGGCACCAAGCTCAAATGGATTCTGGACAATGTGCCCCGCGCCCGCCAGCTGGCAGAGAACGGCGAGCTGGCGTTTGGCACGGTAGACAGCTGGCTGATGTGGCAGCTCACCGGCGGCAGAGTACACGCCACCGACGTGAGCAATGCATCGCGCACCATGCTGTTTAACGTGCACACCAATGCATGGGACGCCGAGCTTTTAAAGGTACTGGACATTCCGCCCAATATGCTGCCCGCCGTCAAACCATCCAGCGCCATGTTTGGTGAGATCCAACCCGAGCTGCTGGGCCACGCCATACCGATAGGCGGTGTAGCGGGCGACCAGCAAAGCGCCCTGTTTGGCCAAGCCTGCTTCAAAGCCGGGATGGTGAAAAACACCTACGGCACCGGCTGCTTCATGCTGATGCACACCGGCGAGAAATTCCAAACCTCCACCAATGGCCTGATTACCACCAGCGCGGCCCAGCCCACCAAGCGCCCCGAATTTGCCATGGAAGGCAGTGTGTTTGTAGGCGGCGCGGTAGTGCAGTGGCTACGCGATGGCTTGCGTGCCATACAGGGCAGCGGCCAGGTGCAAGCCTTGGCTGAGAGCGTGCCCGACGCAGGCGGCGTGATGATGGTGCCTGCCTTCACCGGCCTGGGCGCGCCCTACTGGAAGCCCGACGCACGCGGCACCATCACCGGTCTCACACGCGGCAGCACGGTAGCGCACATCGCCCGCGCTGCGCTGGAGAGCATCGCCTACCAAAGCGCCGCCTTGCTATTGGCCATGAGCCGCGACGCGGTGGCCGCAGGCGGTGCCAGCGTAGGCGAGCTACGGGTAGACGGCGGTGCCTGCGTCAACGATTTGCTGATGCAGTTTCAGGCCGACTTGCTGGGCATCCCGGTCGTCAGGCCCGCCATCACCGAGACCACGGCGCTAGGCGCGGCCTACTTGGCAGGCCTGTCCACCGGCGTGTACCAAAGCACCGACGAGCTCTCCACCCTATGGCGCGCCGAGCGCCGCTTTGTCCCCACGCTGGATACGGCGCGGGCCAAAGAGCTGATGGAGCGCTGGGAGCATGCGGTGCGGCAAACAAGTTGCTAATTTTGTCACCTGCCTATTTGCAATGCTGCATAATTTATAGCTGCTCCCGCGATCTTTTAAAGGGCTGCAGTCTAATTAGTATATGAAAATGTGCTCCAAACACGTGGTTTTTGGTGCTTTGAGGGCTGGAAGATGCCGCCCGAAGCGGGCTGGCTGGCGGCAGCTCGGGAACTTGGGCTGCAAAAATCCTGCGCAAACACGCGAGTGCCTTGGTAGCCATCTGGAGTTGATCACCGCGCCTTGCTCCAGATTTTTCATCCCAAGCACGCCGAACTACCGCTGAACTGGCGTTGTGTCGCTCGGTGGTGCGCGCAGTGGTCACTTTTTCAAGCTGTTTAGCCTTCTAGACCAATAGAATATTGCGAGAGCAGCTACAAAATTAATAGTGAATTGCGTTCGTAGATGCGCTAAACACGCTTGGCGTGAATGAAATGTCAGGCCTCTGCCTTATGCCACAGCACATTTTTTGATGGTGTCCCAGGTGCGGGTAGTGACGTTCTTACCGAACGTTTTTTCAATGAACGTCATGAAGATCGGGCCGCGCTCATGTGGAACATAAGCCGTGAAAACCTCAATGCCCTGGATGGTTAATATTTTGGCACCATCAAGCTCAATGGGAAGCAACAACTCTTCCTTGTGCGCTTGACTCAAGAAGGTCACCACCCGTTTTGCATTAGGCGAGATAAGAAAGTCAGAGTACGGGTCTGCCTTAAGCACTGCGAGCAGGTGATCCGTGGTGCGCACAATGACAGGAAAGCTACGGGGAAGATGCACCGCCATGCCGGATTCAATAGTCTTAGCCAAGCCGGCTTCTTGCTTCTTGGCTCCCGTAAAAGCCACGTTGCCACTAGACAGAACTGTTTTTACATCGGTGAAGCCCATCTTCTCAAAGCACGCCTTGAGATCCGCCATCTTGGCATTCATTGGACTGACACCACGAAGAAATGCAATGTAACGAGGCATAGATCGCTCCTGTAGCCTAGTATTTTATTCTGAGCACCCGATAGCTAGACCAGGTTCGGGAGCGTATTGGTTAGCTCCACTATAGCCGACAAGCTGAAAATACCTACCTGGATGGAGACGCTGATCGGTATGATGACTACATAATTCATAGCTGGTCCCGTGATATTCTATTGGGCTGCAGCCTGATTTGCATATGAAGATGCCGCTCAAGGTGGGTTGGCTGGCGGCAGCTCGGGAACTTGTGCTGCAAAAATCCTGCGCAAACACGCGCGAATATCGTCAGTAGCGCCAAAGCCTTGTGCACCGCGCGCCTTGCTCCATATTTTTCATCCCAAGCACGCCGAACTACCGCAGAATTGGCGTTGCGTAGCTCTGTTATTTGCGCAGGGCGCGCTTTTGAAAGCTGTTTAGTCCTCTGGCCCCATAGAATATTGCGGGAGCAGCTACGAATACAGTAGTGAGCTGCATACCGCGTATGCACTTAGCACCCCGGGCAGAACTCACCCGCCTGATGTCAAAAGCCCTCTATCTCAATTGAGTTGGCAATATCATCTTGCTGCTTACGCCGCCGCTCAGCCGACGCCGAAGGCGGGCGGATGCAGCGGCCTGTTATGCCTGTCTTTCACAAGCGTCATATGAACTCCGTCGTGATACTGGCCATCGAGGCACACGGCTTCAGATTCAATCCCATATTCCACAAAGCCGATTTCTTTGTACAGCTTGATTGCCGGTTCATTTGGCACGTACACCTGCAAGTTCACGCGATGCACACCGTTTTCGAAGGCGTGTTGAAGTGCGGTTTCTACAACCTGCCGGCTCAGTCCACGGCGACGATGCTGAGGTGAAGTGAAAACGCCCCACATCACCATTTTGTGATGCGATGACGGGAATTGGCCTGCGCGGCTAACGGCCGCTGTTGCGACAAGCTCGCCTTCGATAAAGCCACCGAACACAGCGTTTGGAAGAGGCGAAGAGAGCTGCGCTCGAAAGCCATCTAATGTGCGAGTGAGTTCATCCTCAAATGTCAAACCCATTTGCACGGGATTTTCTCGCGTGACTTCCCGCCGCAGGGCCGAAAACGCAGCAGCGTCACCAGCGCCAAGAGGACGGATTTTCATTGACTGTGCAACCTCGTTCATAGGGCATAACTATTGATGTATCCCGCGAATCTGCTGAATACCTTGGCAGTCTGCGAAATAACATGGCTTAGGCAACTTCAAAAAACTGTTGACATTCATCATGGTTTAGCAGTGCGCTGCATCAATGAACAGGTATAACGAAACCGGTAAAGTCGCCGCTCCGGTTTTGCTGATTGTGCGTTTGCTAAATCAGGTTTGGGAGTGGAGTAGTTATCAGCACTATAGCTGACAAACTGAAAAATCCAGCAGGATTAGAACGTTTTTCTCCTGCGTGACTTGGGGTAGGAGTTGCTTTGGATGCAGTCGATGGGCCGCACATCGGCATCTGATGAAAATGTTGATGGATACATTCACTACATAATTTATAGCTGCTCCCGCGATATTCTGTTGGACTACAGCCATATTTACCTATAAGACTGTGTTTTGAGCGGTTGCTTTTTGGTTTTGTCGCTTTGTTTTGAACGAAGAGGCTACAGCACTTTGCAAGCTGTCTAGCCCTTTAAGCCAATAGATCATCGCGGGAGCAGCTACTCTTTTAGTAGTGCTAGCTACCCAAGAACGCAGCCAAGGACGCGCCTACACGGACGCAGTTGCGCTACCTCACCGCTAATGCACACGATGCCTGCACGAAATGGAGCGAACCACTGCCAGCAAGCGGTGATGGAGTGTGGTCGTGATGCAAAAACTGGAGAAAGGCGCGCGGTACAAAAGCTAGCGGCGCTACTGACGATATCCGCGCGTGTTTTCGTAGGTTTTTGACAGCGCGACTTCCTCCATCGCTGCAACGTGACCAACTACGATTAGGCATCTTCCAGCGTCAGCGGTACTGCGACGCTAGCTTGCCCAACTACGGGTAGACTCAAGCGCCATGCATTCCACTCACGATATTTCCCGCCGCTCGCTCTTGCATACGCTGTCTGCCACCGCGCTGGCGGCCTCTGGCGTGGCCTGCGCCCAAACCCCAAGCCCCACAGCCCCCGCAGCAGCTCCATCAACGGCAGCTAGCAAAGGCGGCCCACGCCTGCGCTTGATCGGCCACAGCACGCTAGCCCACAAACTGCAGTTCCAAGGCACCACAGTAGGTGGCCTGAGCGGGCTGGACTATGACAAAGAGCGCGGCGTGTACTACGCTATCAGCGACGACCGCTCTGACATCAACCCTGCGCGCTTCTACACCTTGAAGCTGCCCGTCACCGCTGACAGCGTAGGCACCCCAGAGCTGCTGAAAGTCACCACCTTGCAAGCCCCCAACGGCAAGCCTTACCCCAACCGACGCAACGTCACACCCGATAGCCCTGAGGTGCCCGACCCAGAGAGCATTCGCCTGCGCGCGGCCACCAACACCTTGTACTGGACCAGTGAAGGCGACGCGCGCCATGGCCACGCGCCGTTTGTGCGCGAGATGCGCCTGGACGGCAGCTACGCCAGCCAGGTGCCAGTGCCCGCGATGTTTGCGTTTGACAAGAGTGGCAAAACCGGGGTGCGCGACAACAAAGGCTTTGAGGGTCTGAGCTTCACACCTAGCGGCGACACGCTGTGGGTGGCCACTGAGGCCGCGCTGGTGCAAGACGGCCCACTGCCCGCAGTGGGCGTGCCCGGCGGGCCCATTCGCATCACGCAATTTGCCACGCACAGCGCGCAACCGTTTCGCCAAATTGCCTATATCCCCGATGCGATTCCGTTTGCGCCCAAGGTGGCCGGTGTGTCGCCACCTGCTGGCCTCACGCCCGATGCCATGATGGATAACGGCGTGAGCGAAATCTGGATGGCGTCGGAGACCGGCATGCTGGTGCTGGAGCGCGCCTGGGCCTACGGCGTGGGCAATTCGCTGCGCCTGTACTGGATAGACACCGAAGACGCTGACGACGTGCTGGGCGTGTCTGCGCTGCTGGGTGCCAAGTTCAAACCTGCAGACAAAGTGCTGGTGATGGACTTTGCCAAAGCCGGTTTGCCGCGCCTGGACAATACCGAGGGCATGACGCGTGGCCCTACGCTTGCCAACGGCAATCCCACTTTGGTGTTTGTCAGCGACGATAATTTCAACAGAAGCCAGATCACGCAGTTTGTAGCGTTTGAGTGGCTGGCCGCGTAAGCCGCTGCCAATCAATTTACCAGGGACGAAGGACACAACATGAACGACAAAATTGCATTTATCGGCGGCGGCAATATGGCCAGCGCCCTCATCGGCGGGCTGATTCGCCAAGGCATGCGGCCCATGCAAATCATGGTGGTAGAGCCCTACCCAGAGCAACATGCCAAGCTCAAAGCTGACTTTGGTATTGAGGCTTTTAGCAACCCGAACGCGATGCTTGCCCAAGCCGAGATCGTGGTCTGGGCTGTCAAGCCGCAAACCTTCAAAGAAGCCGCTTTGCAAACCCGCTTTCACACCAAAGAAGCACTGCACTTCAGCGTAGCCGCCGGTATCCGCTCTGACAGCATTGCCCATTGGCTGGGTGCTGAGCGGGTGGTGCGCAGCATGCCCAACACGCCGGCTTTGATTGGCAAAGGCATTACCGCCCTGTACGCGCGCCCTGCGGTCACGGCAGACGACCGCGCGGCCGTGGAGCGGGTGATCAGCAGCACCGGTGAGCATTTGTGGCTGAACAATGAAACCCAGCTGGACGCGGTGACCGCCATCTCCGGCTCAGGCCCGGCCTATGTGTTTTTCTTCATAGAAACCATGACCAAAGCGGGCATCGACATGGGCCTGCCGCCCGCGCAAGCCGCGCGCTTGGCCAAAGCCACTTTTACTGGCGCTTCGGAGCTGGCGATGGCTTCCGCAGACCCACCCGAGGTGCTGCGCCAGCGTGTGACGTCCAAAGGCGGCACCACCTATGCGGCCATCACGTCGATGCAGCAAGACAACCTGGACACCTTGTTCCAGCGCGCCATGCACGCCGCGCGGCGCAGGGCTAAGGAACTAGGCGACGAGTTTGGGGCTTGACTTTCAAATCAAGCAGGCTTGGTGTCGATAAAGCTTTGGCGCAGAGCCAGTTTGTCGTCCAGCTTGGCCAAGTTGGGGTAGTCTGCGCGCCAGCTGATCTGCGGAAAGCGAAAGTCCAGGTAGCCCAGCACACAGCCTACGGCAATGTCGGCCAGGCTAAAGTGAATGCCTGCGCAGTAAGCTTTGTCACCCAGGCCCTGGCTGATGGCCTTCATGCTGGTGGTGATTTTGCCCATTTGGCGGTCGATCCATGCTGCACTGCGCTGCTCGGCAGTGCGGCCAGCCCAGGTGGCTTCCAGGCGCGCCAAAATAGCGGCGTCCAACACGCCATCGGCCAAGGCCTCCCAGGTTTTTACCTCAGCGCGCTCGCGGCCCATGGAGGGGATCAGCTTGCCCACGGGGGACAAGGTGTCGATGTATTCCACAATCACGCGTGAGTCAAACAGCGCCTCGCCGCCTTCCATTACCAGGCAAGGCACTTTACCCAGCGGGTTGGACTCGCTGATGGTGCTGGTGGCCGACCACACGTCTTCGGATACAAACTGAAAATCCAGTTTCTTCTCTGACATCACGATGCGCACTTTGCGTGCGTAAGGGCTGGTAACTGCGCCGATGAGTTTCATGGGAAGACTGCTTATAGTGGGTTATGCGTTATGCTTTATTTCATTTTAGGGCATTCGCAGCAAGACTATCCGCATTAAGACGAACCAGAATGAAGCACATTTAATTACATGTTGGAAAATGGGTGGTCGGCTCGGGAAAAGATTCCATGAATTTTTCGATCACCACCCAGGCACTGGCCCTGTAACCGCACCCGCGCAATGAGAAAATACCCGTTACAGGCTGTCAGACTCTACTACGACCGATGGCCGCCGCATCGCTAGCCCGCACCCCTTTTGCTCACCTTTAAATTGCACGCACCCCTTATGTCACGCCCCACCTTTCGCATCGCCCCCTCCATCCTCGCCGCTGACTGTGCCCGTTTGGGCGAGGAGGTCAAAAACGTCATTGCCGCAGGGGCAGACTGGATCCACTTTGACGTGATGGACAACCACTACGTGCCCAACCTCACCTTCGGCCCGATGATTTGCCAGGCCATCAAGCCGCATGCCAAAACCGCCGAGGGCACGGCCGTGCCGATGGACGTGCACCTGATGGTGCAGCCGGTGGACGCATTGGCTGAGGCCTTTGCCAAGGCCGGGGCCGATATCATCAGCTTTCACCCCGATGCCAGCGGCCATGTGCACCGCAGCATCCAGGCGATCAAGGCCAAGGGCTGCAAGGCTGGACTCGTCTTTAACCCAGCAGCACCCATGGACGTGCTGGACTGGGTC
>JAYVDN010000053.1:0-1549 GCA_043749385.1 Polaromonas sp. | reverse complement strand
CAGAGTTTCGCACAGGCCAGGCAGACATTGCCTTCCTGTCCCGCCATGGGGATGCGATCCGCGAAGCACTACAAAAAGAGGAGCTGCTTGCGCATGTTTTTATTGGGCTGGAGGTTGTTTTTTCTACTAAAACACACATTGAGCTAGCCTGTCCCTTCGAGCGCCCTGTCCGCCTGCGTATGGCAGGCAAGCTGCAGGACATCGCCCTACCTGTCACTACGCCTGCCACGACACCGCGCACTACGCCTGCTATAGCGCAGACACATAGCGCACAAACTGCAGCCCATCGGTGGCATGTGCAACAAGATGGCATCGACCTGTGGGTAGAAGATGCATCCTTCGACCCACCGCAGCGCAGCGCATCCGGCACCACCGCCTTAGAGCTGCGCGCTCCCATGAACGGCAAAGTACTGGCTATCGCCGTGCAAGCAGCCAGTACGGTACAAAAAGGCGATGTGCTGCTGACGATAGAGTCCATGAAGCTAGAACACGCCATCACTGCACCCCGCAACGCGACAGTGGAAGCAGTGCAAGTCAGCCCCGGCCAGCAGGTAGCCCCGCAGCAAGTGCTGCTGCGCTTTAACCCAGAGGCGACCGCATGAGCCAGCTATCCGCACCGCTACAGACCCCCTACACCAACGCGCCATCTTGCCCCCTCTCCCGCAAGCGGTTGAGAGCTACCGAAGTAGCACCCAAACTATCTGACTCCCTCTCCCGTTCGCGGGAGAGGGCTGGGGTGAGGGCCTAAGCATGCCAACCCCCACCACCACCACAGATCAGACGGCGCTGGCCAATCTAGTCGAGCGCTTCGCCAAAACCGAAGTCGCCCCCCACGTCACCGCTTGGGACGACGCAGGCGAGTTCCCCCGCAGCCTGTACCAGCGCGCGGCTGAACTAGGCCTGCTCGGCATCGGCTACCCGCAGTCTCTGGGTGGTGGCGATGAAGACAATGCGCCCACCCCCATGGTCGTCAAGCTGGGCATGTGGCTCGGCCTCGCCCGCTACGGCACCAGCGGCGGGGTATTTGCATCGCTCTTCTCCCACAACATCGGCATGCCACCTGTGCTGGCTTATGGCAGCGAAGCGATCAAAAGCGAAGTGCTGCCCGCAGTGTTGCGCGGCAAAAAAATTTCTGCTCTGTGCATCACCGAGCCAGGCGGCGGCTCCGACGTAGCCGCCCTGCACACCACAGCCACACTAGATGGCGACCATTACATCGTGCAAGGCGAAAAAACCTTCATTACCTCTGGCCTGCGCGCCGACTGGCTCACCGTCGCTGTGCGCACGGATGCCAAGCGCGGCGCAGGTGGCATCTCCATGCTGCTCATCCCCGCCAGCAGCCCCGGCATCACCCGCACTAAGCTGGACAAAATGGGCTGGTGGTGCTCTGACACCGCCCACATCCACTTCGATGCCGTGCGCGTGCCCGAGCGCTACCTGCTGGGCGGCGAGGGTGCGGGATTCAAAATCATCATGGGCAACTTCAACGGCGAGCGCGTGGCCATGGCCGCTGGCGCTTTAGGCTTTGCACAGGCTTGCTACGACGAGG
>JAYVDN010000052.1:0-3082 GCA_043749385.1 Polaromonas sp. | reverse complement strand
AGAGGGCTAGGGCAGACAGTAGAGCTAAAGCAATATTTTTCATGAGGAAGTCCTTTGGGTATCTATAGGGATGTAACGGTTAGATGAGGGTTTGCGATGACGCAGTTATTTGGTGCCGCCTTGCTTCTCGGCGCTGGTCATCACCATCGCGCCTTGCAGTTGCTCTGCGGTGAACATGATTTTGTCGCCCACCGCCAAGTTGCTGAATAGCGCGGTGTCGCGCACCTGGAACACCATGGTCATGCTCGGCATGTCCAGGTTTTTGATAGGGCCGTGTTTGAGGGTGATTTTTTTGGCATCCAGATCGATTTTGCGCACCTCGGCCTCAGCCATCTCGATAGCGGGCATGGCTTTGGGTGGCGTATCTTTAACGGGTGCGGGTGCGGGTGCGGGTGCTTGCGCGGCTGCTGGGGCGGGCGCGGCAGCCATTACAGCGGCAGCAGCGGGGGCGGGTGCAGCGGCTTTGGTGGGAGCTGAAGGTGCTGCTGCGGCGACGGCGCTTTTGCCCGACGCGGCGACCTTGATGCTGCCGCGCATGCCCGCTTGGTAGTGGCCTGCAATCAGGCAGGCAAATTCGAACTCGCCGGGTTGGTTAAACGTCCAGATGATTTGTGCCGTTTTGCCGGGCGGCACATGGGCCATGTAAGGCTCGGAGTGCTCCATGTTGGGGAACTTGACCATCAATGCGGCATGTTCCGCGTTTTCTTTGGGGGTACCAATCACAAACTCATGCAGCATGACCCCTGTATTTTTAATGACGAATTTGATAGTTTCGCCCTGTTTGACGGTGATTTTGTCGGGGCTAAAGCGCATGGTATCGAGCATTCGGATTTGGACTGTGCGGCGGGCCTTCTTGGCATCGCCTGCAATGCCCCAGTCTTTTTGCTCTTTTTTCACCGCGTGCGCCGCGTTGCCATGGACTTCATCGCCATGGGCGAAGGCGTTTGCACTCATTGCCAATCCAAGTGCAGCAGTGATGACGAAAGTGTGTAATATTTTCATAAAGTATCCATTCAAGTGGAAGAGGGTAAAAAATACAGAGTGATGGCGTAGGCCAGCAAGGTGGTGGCGACAGCCCCTGCCATAGCCCACCAAAACGCGACGCCGCTGCTCAGCAGCAGGGCCAGCATGGGGAACAATGCCAAAGATGGGATCACCAGCCAAAAAATATCGCCAGACAATGCCGCAATTTTTTGCGTGTCTTTGGTGTCGATATACAGCCACACAAAGGCCAGTAGCGAGGTGAGCGGCAGGGAGGCGACTAAGGCGGCCCACAGGCTGCTGCGTTTGGCAATCTCCGACACGGCTACCAAGGCAGCGGCGGACAGGCCAAATTTAAAAAACAGATAAGTGAGGTTCATAAACTTGCTCGCACGGAATGGCTAGTGTGCATGTTGATGCGTATGGCCAGCGCTCTTGTCATATCCCCGCAGAGTCTGGTATCGCTCAATCTGCTGCGGATTTAGCAGCGCGGTTTGCTGCAAATGGGTTTGCAAGTGCTCGGCGCGCAAAGTGGCTTGCAACTGGCCAATGCGCTGAGTCAGCTCGGTAATGCGCTGCGCATCAATTTGCTTTTGCGCAAACGCCGTATCCAGCGCGCGCTCTGCGTCCACCAGCTGGCCGCCCAGTGAGCGCGCCGTGGCCTTGTGCTGCGTCAGCAGTTGCTCGCTGGCCTGGCGCTGCTGGTCGCTCAGTTGCAGCGGCCGGGCCAGCTCCAGCACATGCATGGGGCCGGGGTAGCCGTTGAGTTCTGCGGCCTTGGCGTAGCCCATGCCTGCGCCTTGGTGCAGGGCTTGGATCTCGCTGGGTGATAGGGATTTAATCTCACGCGACTGCTCGCCTGCGTACGGTGATGGCGTTGCCGCCGTCGTGGATGTGTTGGCAAGCAGTCGGTGCTGCGCTGGTAGGCTGCATGCAACGGTAGTCAAGGCCAATATTGCGTAAGCAGCTATAAATTTTTTAGCAATTAAAGTGCTCATTGATTTTCCTTTTTAAGTCAGTGGCCACCATGGCTGCTAGGCTTGCGCACACTGGGTAGCGGTTGCGCCATGGCCTTCGAGGAGGAGGGTGTTGATGCTGCCGTTGCCATGCCGCCGCCGTGGTCAGCGTTGTGCAGCCCCGGGACGATGCCGTTGTTCGACGCAATCTCTGACTGAAAGCGCGCAGGCTCGGGCAGTGCGCCTGTCCATTCAAAGGCCTGCGTGCCGGGCGGTTGCTTGTACCAGCCGGGGTCACGATAGTCACCGGGTTTTTGCTCTTTGCGCACTTTCACGGTGTTGAACATACCGCCCATCTCGATCGCGCCGTAGGGGCCAGTGCCGGTCATCATGGGAGCGGTGTTGGCGGGCAGCTCCATCTCCATCTCGCCCATGTCGGCCATGCCGCGCTCGCCCATGACCATGTAGTCGGGGATGAGTTTTTGGATCTTTTTCACCAAGCCTTTGTGGTCCACACCGATCATGGTGGGCACGGTGTGGCCCATGGCGTTCATGGTGTGGTGGCTTTTGTGGCAATGGAATGCCCAGTCGCCTTCTTCGTCGGCTTTAAATTCGATCTGCCGCATTTGACCCACGGCAATGTCGGTAGTCACTTCGTGCCAGCGCGTGCTGTGGGGTGTGGGGCCGCCGTCGGTGCCGGTCACTTGGAATTCATGGCCGTGAAGGTGGATGGGGTGGTTGGTCATGGTGAGGTTACCAATACGCACGCGCACCTTGTCGTTTTGCCGCACGTTGAGCGACTCGATGCCGGGGAACACGCGGCTGTTCCAGGCCCAGATGTTGAAGTCCAGCATGGTGTTGACCTTGGGGGTCATGCTGCCGGGCTCGACATCAAAGGCGTTGAGCAGGAAGCAAAAGTCGCGGTCTACGGTGTCGATCAGCGGGTGCTTCGCCTTGGGATGCGTGACCCACATGCCCATCATGCCCATGGCAATTTGCAGCGTGTCGTCGGCATGCGGGTGGTACATAAAGGTGCCCGGGCGGCGGGCCACAAACTCGTAGACAAAGGTTTTGCCTACGCCAATTTGCTTTTGCGTGATGCCGCCCGCGCCGTCCATGCCGTTGGGCAAGCGCTGGCCGTGCCA
>JAYVDN010000051.1:0-4357 GCA_043749385.1 Polaromonas sp. | reverse complement strand
GCCAGCCTTTGCCGAGCAACAGCACGAGAATTGGCTCACCTACCAACAAAATCATGAGGACTAGCAAGACGGCAAGACCGAGTAAGTAACGCACTACTTTCCACATTAGTGGCGCGACATCATGCCCGCTTCGGTGAAGACCGCCAGCGTGTTTGTAAAACACTTGCCCCACAGCGACACCAAGCAAAAGCAGAGGTGCAGCTAAAAGGCGTTGCACCTGCGAATAGTTACCGGCGCTTTCGTTGCCAAATGTACCCGCAATAAAGAGCAGTGGCAAAGCTAGAGAGGCCGCGTCCAACAGAGCCATGGGTACGGAAAGAAAGGGATAGTTGCGTGCATCTTTGACAGCCGCCCATGTCCGCCGAAAATCAAATGCACGAACCATCATGCGACAGCCCCAGAGAGCGAAGAGCATTACCACCAGCCAGCTTATCGCTAATGCACCGTTAAGTCCAATAACCGTAGCGAAAGCTGTGGCGGCAAAGATTACTGGCTGCACAATCTTAAGGATAGCCACATATTTAAACTTTCCTGATCTAGTAAACAAGGCTTGACATACGTTAGCTGCGCCCAGCAATGTAGCAACGGCTACGATCCACGGCAACGGTACAACCAACATTGTCGCAAAGACATCAACCTTCGCTGACAGTAAAGCAACTGCTGCGACTAACCCCAAACACACAACAAACGGCAATGCTACAGCAATGTGGAAAAGCGGCCTTACGTGATCATCCGAGACTGCTGGCAAGGCAGCATCAAAACGTAGAGAAGAAATAGTCGCGATAACTCCTGCGGCAGCACTCAGCACTGCGTACTGCCCAAATTCTGACGGGGAGTAGATGCGCGCTAGAAAAGGAGTGACCAGCAACACAACTAGTTGCCCGACACCAATACCAGCTGCGTTAATGAGTAGATCTCTCCTCATCTGACTTGCGCCGCCGGTTTCACGCGTGGCGCCCCTCTAATGAATGGCACACACTCACAGTCTCGATGACACGGAGGCAATCAAGGCGACGACGACAGCTCGACTTGCAGCCTCTCCGATATCTGGCGACATCGGCAGACTCATTACCTGTTGGGCGACTTCATCACCCACGGGAAGTTGGGCTTGGTTATCGGCCACTGCAGGCTGTTTGTTGAGCGGTATAGGATAATGCACTGCGGTAGGTATACCCTGCAACTTGAGATCGGCCTGCACCTGCTCTCGTTGATTGACGCGCACTGTGTATTGAGCCCAAGCGCTCACGCTGTGTGCTTCGACGAGTGGCGTGTTGGTAACCCCTCCAGCGTTGAGAAGCTGGTTGTAACGCGCGGCCACTTGTTGGCGCTGCGCGATGTCACTGTCCAGTATCCGCAGCTTGGGAAGCAGGATTGCGGCCTGCAACGTGTCAAGCCTGCTATTGACGCCCACTCGTATGTGGTGATAGCGCCTGTCTTGTCCATGGCGGGAAATTTGGCGAATGACTTTGGCTAATTCGTCATCATTGGTAAAGATGGCGCCGCCGTCGCCATAGCAGCCCAACGGTTTACTAGGAAAAAAGCTGGCGCAGGCTATGGTGGTGAGGTTGCAGCTCTTGCGCCCTTTGTAGCTGGCACCAAAGCTTTGCGCTGCGTCTTCAATCACGGGTATGCCGTACTTGGCGGCTATGGCATTGATCGCGTCAAAGTCAGCGCATTGGCCATACAGGCTTACCGGGATGATGGCCTTGGTGCGCGGTGTAATGGCGGCCTCTAGTAATTTGGGGTCTAGATTGTAGGTACGTGGGTCGATATCTACATACACTGGTTTGGCCCCTAGCAGCGCTACGGTCTCTGCAGTGGCAATGTAGGTGAAGCCTGGGGTAATCACCTCATCACCTGGGCCTATGCCTAGCGCCATCTGCGCAATTTGCAGTGCGTCGGTGCCGTTAGCCACAGTAATGCAATGCTTAGACCCGGTGTAGGCGGCCAGTTTGGCTTCTAGCTCGCCTACTTCAGCGCCAAGTATGTATTGGCCGTGGCGCAACACGGTTTCTATACCACGCTCAATTTGGGGGCGCAATAAAGCCTGTTGTGCAGCCAAATCAGTAAACGGTAGTGGCGCTTGCTCTGTTGGTGCTGCGGATAATTGGTGCCACCAAGCTAAAGCCGACGCTGGTGGCAAGGCTTGAACTTCGTTCAAAGTATCAAACCGTTTGTCTTCAGTGACTATGCATACGTCTTGTCCAGCCAGGCTGCGTGCCGCTGCGGCAATTTGTGCATCCTCAAAGTCATGCGCCTGGCTATAGACTTCAGCTTGTTCAAAACCGTGGTTGGATAGCACATGTACTACGCCCAGAAGAGCTGTCATTAGCTGTGGCACCACTTGCTGGGATACAGCATCAGGGGGCAGGCCGCGCCGCTTGAAAGCTATGCCGGCTACATAGGCTAGTGTTGGCAACGAAGACGCCACTACCCAGCGCTGCACGCCGAAGGGGGCTTCGCCAAATAGCAGCGCTGTGCTAGCTGCTGATCGCTCTTTTAGCCAATAATCAAGTATGACATTGACATCAAATATCAGATTTTTCATTGCGATTTAAGTGTTTTTCTTCAAGATGCTCGAGCCAGATGGCTTTGTAATCCGTCAGTGCTGACGGCTTGTTCTGGTTAAGTAGGTGCTGGTAGGGAGCCAAAATAGAATTGACACGATCATGCATGGTGGGTATGCCCGTAGCAGCATCCAAAGCAATTTCTTCGTCAGGTACCTCAACCACCAAACGTAGATGATCGTGCTTTAACTTAATGGGCCGCGCAAACTCCAAACGCCCTTGGTTGTATATGGCTTCTACTTGCATTGCTATTGCTCCTTAACAGTTAGGCTACCATTTTGTAACAGATACGCTATACCCGTCGTAGCGCAGGTAGTAGAGCCATTGCCTGAAAGTGGCAGGGCAAGTCTTTCACCATGCTGGCTCATCCAGCCGATCTGTTTGGCGGGCACGCCGGCCATAAGGGCATAGGGTTTCACGTCACGGTTGACCACAGCGCCTGCAGCTACAAAAGCATACTCACCAAGCGTGGTGCCGCACACTATGGTGCAGTTGGCACCTAGGGTTACGCCGCGCTTCACTAGGGTATCACGGTATTCGTCCTTGCGGCTCACGGCTGAACGTGGGTTGTACACGTTGGTAAAAACCATACTGGGGCCGCAAAACACATCGTCTTCCAGCGTCACGTTGTCATATACCGACACGTTGTTTTGGATTTTGCAGTTGTCACCAATGACTACATGGTTGCCAACATACACGTTTTGCCCAAAGGAGCAATCGCGTCCAATTTGAGCCCCGCTGCTAATGTGTACCCAGTGCCAAATGCGGCAGCCTGCGCCTATTTGCGCACCTTCGTCAACGATAGCTGAGGGGTGAATGGTGGTCGACATGGATGCACTTAATAGTCAAGTGGCAAGGCTACGCGTTTGCCATCGCGTGACGACAAATACATAGCTATCAGCAGCTCAAGTGTTTTAAGGCCTTCACGTCCATCGGTCTCTGGCTCTGCCTCGCCACGCAGTGTTTTGATGACGTTGTCGTAGTAAAGCGGGTGGCCCAGGCCATAAACTGAAGTGGTTTGGTAGCTGCTTTTGCCCACATTAGCGTCTTCGGGCATTGGCTCAGCAAACTCCCACGCCTGTATCTCGTTAACCGCTACGCCACCCACACGTACTGTGCCCTTTTCACCCAAGATGGTGATGCTGCCTTCCATATTTTTAGGATAGGTGAGCATCGTGACGTTCACTGTGCCCATGGCTCCGCTGCGCCAGCGCACAGCAGCTACACCGCTATCTTCTACCTCAATGTCACGCGCCAGAGTGGCGGTGTAAGCCATCACGCTTTCTACCGGTCCGATTAACCAATCTAAAAGGTCGATGTAATGGCTGGCTTGGTTCATAAATGCGCCACCATCAAACTCCCAAGTACCACGCCATTTGGCGCTGTCATAGTATTCTTGCGGGCGAGTCCAAAAGACATTCATAGCAACTGAGTAGATTTTGCCAAAACGGTTTTTTTTCACAGCATGTTTAAGCAGTTGTAGGGTAGCGTTACGGCGGTTTTGCTTGACAACAAATAAGCGAACGTTGGCCTCGTCACATGCTTTAACCATTCGCACACCGTCGTGCCAACGGGTAGCCATAGGTTTCTCGGTCATCACATGGCGGCCAGTCTGTGCCACCTGAATGGCTTGATCAGGATGCAGACCGCTAGGCGTAGTAAGAATCACCATATCTGCCGTGGTGGTTTTTAGCAAATCCGCCAAATTACCGTGTCCCTTGGCATTGGTACGGGTTACAGCTTGCGCTAGCGCTGTTGGATTGACGTCGCACACGTCTACTAGCTCGACG
>JAYVDN010000050.1:0-9167 GCA_043749385.1 Polaromonas sp. | reverse complement strand
AAATTCAAACGCTTGGTGGAACACCGGGGCCACCATCTCGGGGCTTAAGGTGATCATGGTGAGCAAGAAACCAATTTCTTTGCGCTGCTGCGCCAAGCGCTGACGCAGCACATTATTACCTTCAGAGTCGAAGCTCAGATCGTCAATTTCGGCTTGGTAGGCGGAGCGAAGATCGGAGAAATAGTGGGAGATGCTCATGCCGTGGGGTTTTTCATAGTAGTTGTTAGATAAGGCGGGAAGGGTTCATTGCAAGGGCTTCAGGCACCCAGCTTAGAGCGCAAAGCGCTAAAGTAGTTCTGCCATATCTCCTGCGCCGTCTCCAGCGGGCTGTCCAGCAGGTTGCGGCGGCGGTTGTCGTCGTAGGCTTGGCGCTGGTCGGCGTCGGCCAGCACGTCGTAGGCTTCTTGCACGGCGCGAAAACGCACGGGCGCATCCTCAGCCGTGTTTTTGTCGGGGTGGTAGAGCGAGGCTTTTTGGCGAAAGGCTTTTTTGATATCCGCCAGCGTGGCCGCGCTGCTCAAACCAAGGGCTGCGTAGTGGTCGTTCATTCGGGGGCAATCATTCAAATATCTTGTGTCGCATGGCTTAAATCACGCGCACGCGGATCACGTTCGCCACCGCAGCAATCGCCTTGATCACGTCATTACCCGGCAAGCTGGCCACGTCCATGATGTTAAAGGCCAGCTCACCCCGGCTCTTGTTCACCATGTCAATCACGTTCACCTGTTTGTCGGCCAGCACCGACAGCACATGGCCGAGCACACCGGGGACATTGTCGTTAGAAAAGGTGATGCGCGTGGTGCATGCCGTGCGGCCCATGCTGACTGCAGGGAAATTGACCGAATTGACGATGTTGCCGTTTTCCAGGTACTCCATCAGCTGGTTGGCGGCCATCACGGCGCAGTTTTCTTCCGACTCTTCCGTGCTGGCACCGATGTGCGGCATGGCAATCACCTGGGCGTGGTTCAGCAAGCCAGGCTCGGGAAAATCACACACGTATTTGCCCAGCTTGCCACTGTCCAAGCTGCTTTTGATGGCGGCAGAATCCACAATGGTTTCGCGCGCAAAGTTCAGCAGCACAGCGCCGCTTTTCATTTGCGTCAATGCCGCCTCGTTGATAAGGTGGCGGGTCGCGTCCATGGCGGGTACGTGCAGCGAGATGTAGTCAGACCGGGCCAGCAAGGCCTGCAGGTTTTCCATGCGGGTGACTTCATTGGACAAGCGCCAAGCCGCGTCAATAGAGAGCGCTGGGTCAAAGCCCACCACCTTCATGCCCATGGCCAGGGCCATGTCGGCCACCATCGAGCCGATGGCGCCCAAGCCCACGATACCCAGCGTTTTGCCTTTGATCTCGCCGCCTGCAAAACGCGATTTTTCTTTCTCCAGCAGGGCCGACATCTCGGCGGCATCCTGCATATGTGTGAGGGTGTTGACATACGCCATGCCAGGCAAAATACCCCGCGTGGCCAGCAGCATGCCGGCCATCACCAGCTCTTTTACCGCGTTGGCGTTGGCCCCAGGGGTGTTGAACACCACCACACCCAGCTTGCTGTAGTCGGCAATCGGCACATTGTTCACCCCGGCCCCGGCTCTGGCTGCGGCCAGCAGAGACGGCGGCACGTCCACGCCTTGCAGTTTCTGGCTGCGCAGCAAAAACGCATCGGGATGACCTATGTCGCTGCCCACCTCGTAGCTTGCACGCGGAAAACGCTCCAGGCCTTTGATTGAAATCTGGTTGTAGGTTTTTATTTTGTACATAGATTGCGGTTTTCAAAAGGATAGGACGAATTCGGACTTCCGGACGCAGAGGGCGCAAAGGTTACGCAAAGGACGCAAAAGAAGAGGGAGAAAAGGAAGTCAAAAATTTAGGCAATAAAACTAAAAACTAAAAACTAAAAACTGAAAACTGAAAACTGAAAATTACAAACGAATTGGAATTTTCTAAGTTTGGTATTTTTTTGTCTTCTTTTGCGTCCTCTGCGTAATTTTTGCGTCCTCTGCGTCCTGCCTTCTTCTCTTCAATTTCTTATGCAGTCACCTGCTGGTAAGCCCATGTCAGCCAAGGCATCAGCGCTTCCAAGTCTGACTTTTCCACCGTAGCGCCACACCAAATGCGCAGCCCGGCGGGGGCGTCTTTGTAGGCGCCAATGTCGTAGGCCACGCCTTCAGCGTCCAATAGTTTGACCATTTTTTTCACTTGGTCTTCGCTGGCTTTGAGGGTCAGACACACGCTGGTGTTAGACCGGGTCGCTTTGTCTTTGGCCAAAAACGAAATCCAGTCGTTCGCGGCTACGAAGTCTTCGATCACCTGTAAATTGGCCTCGCTGCGCTCTATCGTGCCCTTCACGCCGCCAATGCTCTCGGCCCATTGCAGGGCGTCCAGGTAGTCAGACACGCACAGCATCGACGGGGTGTTGATGGTCTCGCCTTTGAACAGGCCTTCGGTCACTTTGCCGCCCGACTTCATGCGAAACACCTTGGGCATGGGCCAGGCGGGGCTGTAGGCCTCCAGGCGCTCGACGGCGCGGGGCGACAGGATGAGCATGCCGTGGCCGCCCTCACCGCCCAGTACTTTTTGCCATGAGTAGGTCACCACGTCCAGCTTCTCCCATGGCATCTCCATGGCAAACACCGCGGAGGTCGCGTCGCACAATGTCAGCCCTGCGCGGTTGGCAGGTATCCAGTCGCCGCTCGGCACCTTCACGCCCGAGGTGGTGCCGTTCCAGCAGAACACCACGTCGTTGTCAAAGTTGACCGGTGCAAAGTCGGTAATGTCGCCGTACTCGGCCTTTAAAACGTTCACATTCGGCAGTTTGAGCTGCTTGACAATGTCGGTCACCCAACCGGCGCTGAAAGACTCCCACTCCAGCACGTCCACCCCGCGCGCGCCCAGCAGCGACCACATGGCCATCTCAATCGCACCGGTGTCCGATCCCGGCACCACGGCCACGCGGTAGCCCTCAGGAAGGCGCAAAATGCGAGCGGTCTCGCTGCACGCCAAGCCCAGCGCTTTTTTGCCAATGGCGGAGCGGTGCGAGCGGCCCAGGGTGTCCAGTTGCAGCTTGCTCACGTCGTAGCCAGGGCGCTTGGCGCAGGGGCCGGAGGAGAAATTGGGGTTCTTGGGTTTGACAGAGGGTTGCATGGGGTTTTCTGTAAGAGCAAAAATGGGGGAAAACTGCGGTGCGCAGGGCACATAGCGCCCGTCCAACGCAGCCTTGCATTGTAGCCACCCACTTGGCAATCCCACCCGCTAAGAGCGGCTATACCGGGGTGCCACTGCGGGCCACCCGCACTGCACGCCAATGCTCGGGCAAACGCATGCACGCTGATGCACTGACCGATTAAAGCCAGGAGAGACCGCAACCAGCGCGTCCAGTCTTCCTGAAAACGCTACATATTCATGCCGCTGCGCGCAGGCTGGGCAGGCCAATACCCCCTGCGTCAAAGCCGCCATCCACCGCGATGGTCTGCCCGTTCACGTAGCTGGCCGCCGGGCTGCACAAAAAGTGCACGACGTTGGCAATCTCTGCCTCGCTGCCGTAGCGGTTCAGCGCAATATTGTCATGGTAGTCGCGCCGAATGTCCGCCGTATGCACTTGCTTGGCCATAGCCGTGTCTACCGGGCCGGGGGCCACGGCGTTTACGCGGATGCCTGCGTTGCCCAGTTCCATGGCCTGCTGCTTGGTGAGGTGGATCAAGCCCGCCTTGCTCACGCCGTACGCTACCCGCAGCGAGCTGGCCCGCATGCCGGAGATAGAGGCGATGTTCACCACACTGCCCCTACCTTGTCCTTGACCTGCGCCCGGGTTGCGCAGCATCACCCGCGCGCAAGCCTGGGTGCACAGGAAAGGCCCCGTCAAGTTCACGTCCATCACCCGCTGCCATTCTTGCGCCGTGGTATCCAAGATCGGTTTGAACACCGCTACCCCGGCGTTGTTGACCAGTGCGTCGATGCGTCCAAAGCGCTCGTCAATGGCGGCCACGCTGGCTTCCACCTGCGCCTCTAGCGCCACATCGCACACCACCCGCAGCGTGCGGTCAGGTTGGTTGATGCTGGCCAAAGCCCGGTCTAGCTCGGCAGCGTCAATGTCCAGCAAAGCCACACGGTGGCCACTGGCTAAAAAGGCTTTGGCAATGGCCAAGCCAATGCCACGGGCTGCGCCGGTGACGATGGCGACGGGGGTACTGGGCAAGGATGGGTTAGACATCTCTGAATTTTAGAGGCACCGAGCGGGGAGTTCGTCCAGTGGCCAAAGGAAAGAGCGAAATATGTAAGACCTCAAGTCCTGTCGCCGACTGTGCATAAGCCAATAGCGTGCCCGTTGGCTCAGGTACTGGCGCTAGAGCCTAGCTCGGCGCGCAGGTGTGTTCACCTCTTTGATACGTCATTTTGAAAGATACTGCTATGCCCCAAGTTAATGGTCTTTCCCATACCCGCATCCTTCGCGCCCCTCTGGCGTTGTTGATGATGGCGTTCACCCTCGCCTTAGCCGGCTGTGGGGGCGGTGGTAGTGCCGACCCCACAGCACAACCTGCAGCGCAGCCGGCAGCTCAGACCGCGGCTTGCGGCAAAACCAGCGCCAAAATCGGCCAAGTCGCCAACCTCAGCACCCGCAGCCACAACGTCAAAGGGCAGGCCAAAGTCATTGACGACTGCACGCTGGAGATCAGTAACTTTAGCTACGATGGCGGCGGCTTGTCCAAGGTGTTTGTGTATGGGGGTAAAGGCGGCAACTACGCAGCGGGCTTTGCGATAGGCCCCAACCTCAAAGGCACCGTGTTCAACAACCAAACCTTAAGGGTTACGCTACAAGCTGGCGATTTGGACAAGCTGGACGGCATCAGCATTTGGTGCACCGATGCCAATGCCAATTTTGGCGACGGCACATTCGCGGCGATGTGAAACGCTGCAAAACAAGGCGCTGCGATGCAAAGCATCGTTTGCGCAACACGATGCCCTGACAAATGCTTTACTTGCGCAAACCTTGAAGCTTAGAAAACGCCCCACCCATCGCAGTCTCCTGCGGTGCACGTTGCGGTGCATTGAACCCACCGCGCCCTGCGCCCTGCCCTCGCGCAGATTCAAAGCGGTTCTCACGCGGGCCATCGCTGCGGGCGGGCGCAACGTCCAGCTTCATCGACAGTGCGATGCGTTTGCGGGCGACGTCGATTTCCATGACTTTGACTTTGACGATTTGGCCGGTTTTAACGACCTCGCGCGCGTCGGTGGTGAACTTGTGGCTGAGCTGGCTGACGTGGATCAGGCCGTCTTGGTGCACGCCCAGGTCTACGAAGGCACCGAAGGCGGCTACGTTGCTGACGGTGCCCTCCAGAATCATGCCCTCCTTTAAATCGCGGATGTCTTCTATGCCGTCGTTAAAACGTGCCACCTGAAAGTCGGGACGCGGATCGCGGCTGGGTTTTTCCAGTTCGGCAAGGATGTCTCGGACGGTGATGATGCCGAATTTGTCGTTGGCAAATTGCTCGGGTTTGACGGATTTGAGTACGTCGCTGCGGCCCATCACTTCATGGATGGGCCTGCTGACGGTAGCCAGCAGCTTCTCAATGACGGGGTAGGTCTCAGGGTGTACGCCCGTGGTGTCCAGCGGGTTGTCGCCACCGCTGATGCGCAAAAAGCCTGCGCACTGCTCGAAGGTTTTGGCGCCCAGACCGCTCACCTCCAGCAACTGTTGGCGGTTTTTAAAAGCTCCGTGGGCTTCGCGCCAGCGCACGACGGATTTGGCCACCGTGCCGCTCAGACCCGACACGCGGCCCAGTAGCGGAGCGCTGGCGGTGTTCAGGTCTACGCCGACGGCGTTGACGCAGTCTTCTACCACCGCATCCAAACTGCGCGCCAAGTCTGATTGGGATACGTCGTGCTGGTACTGCCCCACGCCGATGGATTTGGGGTCGATTTTGACCAGTTCGGCCAACGGGTCTTGCAGGCGGCGGGCGATGCTGGCCGCGCCGCGCAGGCTCACGTCGACGTCGGGCATTTCGTTGCTGGCGTATTCACTGGCGCTGTACACCGAGGCACCGGCTTCGCTGACCACGACTTTTTGCATACCTTCGTGGCGTTTCATCAGGGCGGCGGCCAGCTTGTCGGTCTCGCGGCTGGCGGTGCCGTTGCCAATGGCGATGAGCTGCACGCCGTGTTTGGCGGCCAGCAGGCCCAGCGTGTGGAGGGAGCCGTCCCAGTCTTTGCGCGGCTCGTGCGGGTACACGGTGGCCACGTCCAGCAGCTTACCGGTGGCATCCACCACGGCCACCTTCACGCCAGTGCGGATGCCGGGGTCAAGTCCCATCACCACCTTGGGGCCAGCGGGGGCGGCCAGCAGCAGGTCGCGCAGGTTGTCGCCAAAGACTTTGATGGCGACTTTTTCTGCGTCCTCACGCAGGCGGGTGAACAAATCGCGCTCCAGGCTCATGCTCAGCTTGACCTTCCAGGCCCAGGCCACGCATTTGCGTATTAAATCGTCAGACGGGCGGCCAGCGTGGCTCCAACCCAAGTGCAATGCTATGCGCGCTTCGGCCAGGGAGATCACCGGGCCTTTGGCGGTGGCCGCTGTAGCCGCTATATCTTTAATAGCTGCTCCCGCGATATTCTGCTCGGGTAACGCTAGTTTTGCTTCTAAAAACTCCAGCGTGCGGCCGCGGAACACTGCCAGGGCGCGGTGCGATGGCACGCGGCCAATCGGCTCGTCGTAGTCAAAGTAATCGCGAAACTTGGCCACGTCGGCGTTGTTTTCGTCTTTGCCTTCTACCCGCTTGCTGGCAAACAAGCCTTCGGCCCACAACCACTGGCGCAGGCCCTGCACCAAGGGCGCGTCTTCGGCCCAGCGCTCGCTCAAGATGTCGCGCACGCCGTCCAGCACGGCGGGGATGGTGGTGAAGTCGGTGCCGTCTTCGTGCTTTTCGGCCTTCACAAACGAGGCGGCCTCGTTGGCAGGGACCAAGGCGGGGTTGGCAAACAGCATGTCTGCCAGCGGCTCGATGCCTGCCTCGCGGGCTATTTGGCCCTTGGTGCGGCGCTTTTGCTTGTAGGGCAGGTACAGGTCTTCCAGCTCTTGCTTGGTTGGCGCGGCCTCTATTGATGCGCGCAGCTCGGGCGTCAACTTGCCTTGGGACGCAATGCTCTCCAGAACGGTCTCACGCCTGTCAGCCAGCTCGCGCAAATACCCCAACCGAAAGTCCAGCTCGCGCAGTTGAATATCGTCCAGCCCTCCCGTAGCCTCTTTGCGGTAACGGGCGACGAAGGGCACCGTGGCCCCGCCGTCCAGCAGCTCTACCGCTGCCTTGACCTGCTCGTCCTTAACTTTGATCTCTTGCGCGATTTGCCGAATGATTGCTTGCATCTGAAAACGTCCCTGAATCTACCAGCGCGCGAGTTTGCCACAAGCGGCCGTACGCCCCGCAGAGCGCTGTATGCAAATATGGTAAGAAATAGCCGTGCAGGTAGACCAACAGGCACTTTTTGGAGAACCGCCATGCCTGTGCCCTTGCTTACCCAGCGTTCAATCGCTATAAAGTTAATAGCTGCTCCCGCGATATTCTGTTGGGCTGCAGCCAGTTTAGCTGCTCAAAATACCTGTGCAGCACAGTCTGCAAGCACTCTGACGCCGGTCATCGAGCTCTACACCTCTGAGGGCTGTAGTTCATGCCCCCCGGCCGACCAATGGGTCAGCACACTTAAAAGCGCCAACGCCAAGGGCCAGGTGGTGGCGCAGGCTTTCCATGTGAACTACTGGGATTACATCGGCTGGACCGACCGCTTTGCCGCCCCGGCCTACACCACACGGCAAAAGCAAATATCGTCTGCCAACAAACTAGACGGCATTTACACCCCGCAGTTAGTCAAAAACGGCGTCACCACACGCGGCTTTAGCAGCAGCATTACGTCTGCCGAACCCGCCCGCGCCCAGATAGCACTTAGCCAACTTGCTGCCGAGAGCTTTGAAGCCACCGTAACGCCCACCGACCCTCAGGCTGCGTGGAGCGCCTACTTCACCGTCACCGAGCACGGCCATGTGAGCCGCGTGACCGCGGGCGAGAACAAAGGCGAGACCTTGGCGCACGATTTTGTGGTGCGCCAGTATGTGCCGCTGGGCAACTACACCGGGGCACAAAAGCTCAAGCTCAGCACCCTCGCCGCCAACGATAAAAACCCACGGCAGATCAATCTGGTTGTCACTGACAGCAAAACTGGCAAACCGTTGCAGGCTCTGAGCGCGGGCTGCTAAACGCGACTGGCGTTGGGACTAAACACCGCAAAAGTCACGCCGTCATCTTTGCCACACCGTCGTTGCGAAGTCATATAAGCCAAGTTGCCAGCGTCATTTACACTCGGGAAAAACACAGGCCAACGCGCATGCGCTAGCCGCATAACCCGAGGAGCTTGGCATTGGAGCTGATTTTTGAGATTTTTGCCCAGATCTTCATCTGGATTTTAGAAGTCTGCGGCGAGCTGCTGATACAAATTGCAGGCGAAGCGGTAGCGGGCCTGTTTGAGGGCAAAGTGGCCCAGCGCCGCGCCCTGCGCTTTAGTGCCCCGCCTGTGGCGCCAGCGCCACCCACCTTTTGGCAAGCTCTGGGCAAATGCGTGCTCTACACGGTGGCAGGCGCTGCCATCGGCTGGATGAGCACCTTGGTGATCCCACATTTGCTCATTCGCGTTCCTGCGCTAGAGCTGTTGCATGTGGTGGTGAGCCCCGTGCTGGCGGCTTTGGTCATGGTGTGGCTTGGCCGTTGGCGCAGCCAGCACGACAAAGCCCCTGTAGGCTTTGACCGCTTTATGTACGCCTACTGCTTTGCGCTGGCGATGGCCGTGGTACGCAATGCGTATGCCGTTTGACCTTGGTGCCGTCAGCGTCCAAGCCCATCACCGTGGCTTGGCCAGCGCCATCGTCCAATAGCTAGGGTATTCAAACCGCGATGTAGACACGCAGGCCACGGCTACCTCAGTGTAAGCGCCGTCCATGATATTGTTGCAATGCCCCGGGCTGCCCAGCCAGCCCGCCATCACGTCGGACACCGTGCGCTGGCCCGCTGCGATGTTTTCGCCCAGAACTGCGTAGCTGTAGCCTGCGCTCTTGGCCCTGTCCCCAGGGGTTTTGCCCTCCAGGTTAATGTGGTCAAAAAAGTTTCGCAATGCCATGTCTTGCGAGTGG
>JAYVDN010000049.1:0-5695 GCA_043749385.1 Polaromonas sp. | reverse complement strand
GCCTGCATGAGCTGCTGCCCCACCGCTGGGCTCCCGGGATTGATGCCGTATAGCGCAAACTCGCGCTAGGTTTCAAGATGGGTTTGCCGGACGCTTACCAAAGGCACGCCAAAACCAGCGCCAATCCAGGAAATCAAATCAAGCCACCCTCTTGAAATTTCCTAGCCACAGGCGACATACAATGGAGAGTTACGCCCATCCCGGGGCAAACCTAGCTATATCTGGAGACTTCTGTGTTTATTTCGACCGCTTTCGCCCAAACCGCCCCCGCAGCAGCCGCCTCTGGAGGCATGGAGTCCAGCCTCATGAGCATGCTGCCCCTGGTGCTGATGTTCGTTGTGCTGTATTTTGTGATGATCCGCCCACAGATGAAAAAGCAAAAAGAACACCGCAGCATGATCGACGCACTGGCCAAGGGCGACGAGATCGTCACCGCTGGCGGCATGATCGGCAAGGTCACCAAACTGGGTGACAGCTATGTCAGCCTGGAGCTGGCCCAAGGCGTGGAAGTCCAACTCCAGCGCAGCGCCGTGGTGCAAGTGCTGCCTAAAGGCACGGTCAAGTAATGCCCCGCTGCGCAAGCCTTGCGCCCAGCAAGGCTTTGCCGCCAAAACGGTGAGCCCAATGGCTCGCCGTGTGTTTATGAAATAAGAGATTGAGCCGTATGAACCGTTACGCTTTGTGGAAATACATCGTCATTGCTGCCGTGCTGGCGATTTCGGCGCTGTTTACCTTGCCCAACTTTTTTGGCGAAGCGCCCGCCGTACAGGTCTCCAGCGGCAAAGCCACCATCAAGGTAGATAGCATCACGCAAAACAAGGTGGAAGAGGCTCTGAGGGACGCCAAAATCAGCGCCGACAGAATTACCTTTGACGGCAATTCCATCAAAGCCCGATTCATTGATACCGACACCCAGCTCAAGGCCAAAGACGCGATTCAAAAAGCGCTGATCCCTGATGCGACCAATCCGTCTTACGTCGTAGCACTCAACTTGCTGTCGCGCTCGCCCGGCTGGCTGTCTGCGCTGCGCGCCTTCCCTATGTACCTGGGCTTGGACTTGCGCGGTGGCGTGCACTTTATGCTGCAAGTGGACATGCAGGCAGCACTGACCAAAAAAGCTGAATCGCTGACCGGCGATATCCGCACCGCGCTGCGCGACAAGAACGTGCGCCACAGCGGCATCAACCGCACCGCGCAAAGCATCGAAGTGCGGTTTCGTGACTCCGCTACCTTGGATGCTGCCAAAAAGATTTTTCAAGACCAGTTTGCCGATCTGCAAACCGTGGACGCGCCAGACGGCACGGAATACAAACTCACCGCCACCATCAAGCCTGATGCGGCACGCCGGGTGCAAGAGCAAGCGCTCAAGCAGAACATGACCACGCTGCATAACCGCATCAACGAACTGGGTGTGAGTGAGCCAGTGATCCAGCAGCAGGGCCTGGACCGCATTGTGGTGCAACTGCCGGGCGTGCAAGACACCGCCAAGGCCAAAGACATTTTGGGTCGCACTGCCACGCTGGAAGTGCGCTTGGTAGACGAGTCTACCGAAGCGCAAGCAGCCGAGCGCGGGCAGGGCGCGGTGCCCTTTGGTGCGGAGCGCTTTTTTGACCGCAACCAACAAGCGGTGATTGTGAAAAAGCAGGTGATTTTGACCGGCGAAAACCTGACTGATGCGCAGCCCGGCTTTGACAACCAAACCCAAGAAGCGGCAGTGCATTTGTCACTCGACGCCAAAGGCTCACGCATTTTCAAAGACATCACGCGCGAAAACATCAACAAGCGCATGGCGATCTTGTTGTTTGAAAAAGGCAAAGGCGAGGTAGTGACGGCGCCGGTGATCCGCAGCGAAATTGGGGGCGGACGGGTGCAAATTTCGGGCCGCATGACGACCACTGAGGCGAACGATACCGCACTGCTGTTGCGCGCTGGCTCACTGGCCGCGCCGATGGAAATCGTCGAAGAGCGCACCATTGGCCCGACCTTGGGAGCAGAAAACATCGACAAAGGCTTTAAAAGCGTCACCTACGGCTTCCTGGTCATCTGTGTGTTCATGTGCCTTTACTACATGCTGTTTGGCATGTTTTCCAGCTTGGCGCTGGGGGTAAACTTGCTGATGCTCGTTGCTGCCCTGTCCATGCTGCAAGCCACACTTACCTTACCCGGTATGGCCGCGATGGCCTTGGCATTGGGTATGGCCATTGACTCCAACGTGCTGATCAACGAGCGTGTGCGAGAAGAGCTGCGCAGCGGTGCGTCGCCGCAGGCGGCCATCCATTCCGGTTACGACCGGGCGTGGGCAACCATTTTGGACTCCAACATCACGACCCTGATCGCCGGTATCGCGCTCCTGGCCTTTGGCTCTGGCCCGGTGCGTGGCTTTGCGGTGGTGCACTGTGTGGGTATTTTGACCAGTATGTTCTCAGCGGTGTTCTTCTCGCGCGGCTTGGTCAATTTGTTCTATGGCAGCAAAAAGAAACTTAAAAGCGTCTCGATCGGTACCGTATGGCGGCCTGATGGTGGCTTAGCGACAGAAGGCGCAGGTGCACTTGCCGTCAGTGATGTAGATGAAGCGCCGGCGGTTTCAGGCAAGGCCATCGCCAAGCCTGTAGCCAAGCCCAAGAAATAAGCGAACCCGAAGATAATCGAGCACGACCATGGAATTTTTCAAAATCCGCAAGGACATCCCCTTCATGCGCCACGCGTTGATTTTCAACGCCGTGTCGCTCATCACATTTTTAGCTGCCGTGTTCTTTTTGTTCTCGCGCGGCTTGCATCTGTCAGTAGAGTTCACCGGTGGTACCGTGATGGAGGTGAGCTATTCGCAGCCCGCCGAACTGGAGAAAATTCGCGGCGTGGTGGCCAAGCAAGGCTTTACCGACATACAGGTGCAAAACTTTGGCTCAGCCCGTGATGTGATGATCCGCCTGCCTGCGCAAAAAGGCGTGAGTTCGGCCCAGCAGAGCGACAAAGTGCTGGCTGCACTTAAAGAGGCTGACACAGGCGCGACACTGCGCCGCACCGAGTTTGTCGGCCCCCAGGTGGGTGAAGAACTGGCCACCGACGGCCTCAAAGCACTGGCCATGGTGGTGGTAGGCATCATGATCTACCTGGCGTTTCGCTTTGAATGGAAATACGCCGTAGCCGCCATCGTGGCCAACTTGCACGACGTGATTATCATTTTGGGTTTTTTTGCCTTCTTCCAATGGGAGTTTTCGCTCTCGGTATTGGCCGCCGTGCTGGCCGTGCTGGGCTACTCGGTCAACGAGTCAGTGGTCATTTTTGACCGAATTCGAGAGAACTTTCGCCGTTACCGCAAAATGAACACGGTAGAAATCATCGACAACGCGATTACTTCCACCATCAGTCGTACCATCATCACCCACGGTTCTACGCAAATCATGGTGCTATCCATGCTGCTTTTTGGTGGGCCTACGCTGTTTTACTTTGCTTTGGCGTTGACTATTGGTATTTTGTTTGGCATTTACTCTTCGGTGTTTGTGGCCGCCGCCATCGCCATGTGGCTGGGCATCAAGCGTGAAGATTTGATCAAATCGGGGGTTAAAAAAGACGAAGACCCGAACGACCCGAACGCCGGCGCGACAGTTTAAATTTGATTCAATAGTACAAAGATAAGCCTGCGTAGCATTTTGCGGGTATAGTTTTCTCTTACTTACCAGACATTGCGTTTTTAGACTTCACAACACCTATTTACTGGCGTGGCTACCCTTCCTCCTTCATCCTCCCTTGCCAGCGCCGCTTTGGCCAGGCAAGCACGCGAGCTGTTTGTGGGTAAAGCAGTTGAGATTTTCAATGAAACGGCAGTCAGCGTACGCCAGAAGATTACTGGGCTTTTAGATCAAAGCGCAAATGCCAAGGAAGCACAAGATCGGCGCGATGCTTGGGTAACGTTCCAAAAGGGTGAAGCGGTTTGGATGAACACCGTGGCGGCGGGCTTCAAAAAAGCCATGCGCCCGCCTACTGCGTCGATAAGCAGCAACTTTAATGCATTGACTTTTGAGTTGATGGGCAACGAGGTGATGGACAACAAGATCCTCTCATCACGCTTGGCCTTGCGGATTTTGGACAAGGCTTCATGGGAGCTGAACGATCTGACCTTGCGCATCCGGCAGTTGGACAATCTCACGGAGTTAGACAAAAAAGATGTATTCAAGCCTGAGGCCTGCGCGCAAATAGTGGTTGAAAGTTGGATGGCGGCGGGCTTAACTCGTGAGGCGTGGCTGAGCGTGCAAGATGTGATCCACCAGACTTTAGGTGAACGCATGGTTGAGGCCTACCATGTGGCCAATGAGTTATTGGTCTCCAAGGGGGTAATGGTAGAGATTGACCTGCGAGCGATGGTCAGAAGAACCCCTAGCGCTTTATCGAGCAACTCGGGGTCTGGCTCGCTGCCGACGGAGAGAGCCGGTCTGGGTGACTCCAACGCTGGGGGTCTGGATTCTGGTCAAAGCCGATATGGTGCCCAGTCTGGAGGCAATTCTGGCTTTGCCGCAGGCTCCCAAGGTGCCGCTCGCCAAGGCAGTGGCCAAGGTATGAGTGGTCAGGGTGGCCAAGGCCAAGGTGGCGTTGGACCGTCGGGACAAGGTGCTGGACGAACAACTGAACCCGAACAAGGTCGATCGCAAGGTCAATTGCAAGGTCGATCGCAAGGCCAGGGTGCCCGAGTTAGCGGTCCGGTGGGTAATCCAGAGCCCAATGCTGGCAGCAGTGCGCAGCAGGCGGGTGTGGCACGCGCTGGCAGAGCCGCAGTAGCTAAGTACGCCGAAGCCTCGCACGAAGAAACCCGCATGATGACGTCATCGACCCCCTTGGCGCGCGCCAAGATGCGGGCGCAGGGGGTGATTGGCCAGCTCAAGCGCATGCTGACGGACAAGGTCGCCGGTTTTGACGATACCCGCTCCTATGCGCCCTCGCCGCAATTGGCGGCAGCCATGGCGCCCAGATCAGGTTATGTGCGCACCCAGCAAGGCGGGTCAATGGCTACCGGGGTGGGTAGCGCAATGCAGGGTGGAGGTGGCGCAGGCGTTGCTTTTGCTGGTTTTTCCGAAGGCATGCAGCCTGCCCAAGCTGCAGGTGCGTTGCGCAATGAAACCGACACGCTTAAAAAAGCCGCGTCTACCACCGCAGAAAAAGCCACCATCGAAATTGTGGCCTTGATGTTCCAGAGCATTTTGGCCGAAGATCGCATTCCGCCTGTGGTGCGGGTGTGGTTTGCCCGGCTGCAAATGCCGGTGCTGCGCTTGGCCTTGTCAGAGCCAGAGTTTTTTGGCAGCTTGCAGCATCCCGCCCGCCGCTTGATTGACCGCATGGGTTCGTGTGTATTGGGGTTTGAGGCTGACGTGAGCAGCGCCGCGCTAGAAACCGAAATCAAACGCGTGGTGCAAGTGATTGAACAATACCCAGAGACCGGGCGACGTGTGTTCCAGCTGGTGTACGATGAATTTCAAAAATTCTTGTCCAAATTTTTGACAGAAGGCGCTGTGACGCAACGCGTGGTGTCAGTGGCACAGCAGATGGAGCAAAAAGAAACTGCGGCTATCCAGTACATCATCGAGCTGCGCAAAATGTTCGGTGATATGACGGTACGCGATGAGATACGCGAGTTTATTTTTAAAGTATGGGCTGAGGTCCTGGCAGTCGCCACCATCAAACAAGGTGCACAGCACGCTGAGAC
>JAYVDN010000048.1:0-3476 GCA_043749385.1 Polaromonas sp. | reverse complement strand
GGAAGTGCAGTCGCTTGGAGACTGGGGCCTGGTACGGGTGTGGCCGCATTCGCCTCAGGCAAACAAGCTTTGGCTATCGCACCAAGGCTTTCTCGAGCCACAAAGTCTGTATCTGTTCGACGCCAGCAGCTTGGCACTAGACAAAATACTCATCCAAGGCCCCGTCACAGATTCAAATGCCTATCGAATGGAAAGGGGCACAGCGCGGTCTCCCGACGGCACATGGGTTCCCTACACACTGATTCAGCGCAAAGACGCGCCGCGTGACGGACAACAGCCCACGCTACTCTATGGGTATGGTGGTTTTGGCATATCTCTTCTGCCCGAATACCAACGCCTGCCTTTGCTCAACTGGTTAGATTTTGGTGGCACCTATGTACTGGCCCATATTCGGGGCGGCGGTGAGTTTGGCACAGCATGGACAGAGGCGGCAAAAGGCTTGAAGAGGCAAACAGGGTTTGACGATTTTGCGGCGGTGGCACAAGCGCTTATCGATACCAAAGTGACGCAACCGTCTCAACTGGGTGTTTATGGTGCCAGCAACGGTGGCTTATTGGTAAGCACAGTGTCCACGCAGCGGCCTGAATTGTTTGGGGCGGTCGTCAGCCGCGTACCCTTGACAGACATGCAGCGCTACACCAAGCTGCTAGCAGGCCCCTCATGGATAGAAGAGTACGGCAACCCCGACAAACCTGAAGATTGGTCTGTCCTGGCGGGCTACAGCCCGTACCAAAACCTCAAAGCAGATACGCGCATGCCGCCCACGCTCTACATTACCAATCGCAATGACGACCGAGTGCACCCCGCGCATGGACGCAAGATGGTGGCCAAACAACTGGCCATGGGTCACCCCACATGGCTTTACGAGCCCGTGGAAGGAGGCCACTCAGGGGTATCTACGCCGCAGCTACAAGCACAACGCGAAGCGCTGCTGTACACGTTTTTGATGCACCATCTTCAACCGAGCAATGGTAAATAGCATACGTCTACCCACCGTCCCTGCCCTGCCCGGACTGCGGTTTCGCCGATTTCGGGGCGAGAGCGATTATGCGCTGATGGTGCCATTGGCCAACGCCTGTTTTGCCGCAGACCAGATCGACATCGTCCGTGCCGTGGACGAGATGCGCAAAAGCTATACCGAGTTGGTCAATTGCAACCCGTTTGAAGACATGATTTTTGCGGAAGTAGATGGCGAACTGATTGGCTATGCGCGCGGCTGGTGGTGGACTGAGCTTGCGGGGCCCACCATTTATTCCAGTCTGGGTTTTGTGGTGCCTGCCTGGCGGCGAAAGGGAATAGGAAAAGCTATGGCGCACTGGATGCAAGATCGGCAACGCACAGTCGCATCACAATCGGCAAGCGACACCGCGCAGCTCTATCAAGTCAACGCAACGCAATATGCGGTGGGCCTGGCTGCGTTGCTGGCAAATGATGGCTTCAAACCCACACGCTGTTTCTCCAGCATGGTACGTCCAAACCTGGATAACATCGCTGACTTTGCGCTGCCCGCTGGCGTGGAGCTGCGACCCGTTTTGCCAGAGCACTACCGCGCCATATGGGATGCGAGCCGCGCGGCGTTTGCACACCACTGGGGTATGTCAATTCCGCGTGAAGAGGCGTATGAAGCATGGCTGAAAGACAAAGATATTTTTCAACCCCACCTGTGGCAAGTGGCGTGGGACATTGCCAGTAACCACATCGTCGGCCAAATACGCACGTATATCTATGCTCCGTACAACCGCAATTTTCAGCGCCAACGGGGTTGGACAGAGTTTGTCAGTGTGCATGTGAATTGGCGCAAACGTGGGCTGGCGCGCGCTATGGTTTCGCACAGCTTGCGTGCGCTGCGCGATGCGGGCATGACCGAGTCGGCACTGGAAGTAGACAGCGAAAACGCCACCAGTGCAACGCGAGTGTACGAAAGCTGCGGGTTTCAGGTGACCAAGTGCACGACTGTATACCGCAAGCCCATGTGAGGCTTTTACTTCAACGAAATCGGTATCCGAGCCTGCTATTTTAGCTATAAATAACATAGCAGTTACCGTAATATGATAAAGGGCTACGGTATATGTAGCACGTGTTGTCTCAATTGACCTCTGACGCAGGGGCATCGGTCGCTACTGCTGCTTGGCCGATAGGTGCTGCGCACGCACATGACCGTCCAACTGCTCTATAGGCAAGGCGGGGCAAAACAGGTAGCCTTGGAAATAGTCGCAGCCTTGGTCGAGCAGGAACTGCCACTGCGCCTGCGTCTCAACACCTTCAGCAGTCACCTCCAGATGCAGGCTTTTTGCCATGAAAATAATGGCGTGTGCAATAGCTGCCGCATTGGCGCTGTGGGTGACATCGGCGACAAAGCTTTTATCAATTTTGAGCTGATGCAGCGGCAGCCTGTGCAGATAAGACAAGGAGGAATAACCCATGCCAAAGTCGTCCAGCGCCAGCGTGATGCCCAGCGCTTTGAGTTGATTCATCTTGGCGATGGCAATATCCTTGCGATCGGCGAGCAGGCTTTCTGTCAACTCCAGCCTGAGTTTGGCTGGTGCGATGCCCGCGTGTTGGATGGTGGCCACTACCGACTCGACGAAGGCCGGATGCAGGAACTGCCTGACGCTGACGTTCACGGCGATGCTCAAGTGCGCGCTGGCAGGTTCATGTGCCCAGACGGCCAACTGCTTGCAGGCTTGCTCCAATACCCATAGACCCAGCGCAATGATCAACCCGGTTTCTTCCGCCAACGGTATGAACTGTGCCGGATGAACCGTGCCGCGCTGTGGGTGAGACCAGCGCAGCAAAGCCTCTACAGCAATGATACGTCGCTGCCTGTCTACCTGTGGCTGGTAGGCTAGATGCAATTGCTGCTTGTGCAGCGCGGTGCGCAAGTCGGCGGTAAGGGTTGCTTTGTCATTGACCAGAGCCTGCATGGCTGGGTCGTAATAACAGGCGCCGTCGCGCCCCATGCTTTTAGCCTGGTACATGGCCAAATCTGCTTGTTTGAGTACATCACTGATGCCTTGTTGATGCGCTCGCTGTGACGCGTCAGCAGGGTAGCTGAAAAATGTCACCCCTATGCTGCACGTCGTATGGTGGACGTGGCCCGCAAGTTCATATGACTGCCGAAGGTTGTGAAGTATTTTTTCGGCTACTGCCTGTGCCCTTGATTGCGCTGGTGGCTGCTGCGAGCCCAAGGCATGCAACAACACGACAAACTCATCCCCTCCCAAGCGGGCGACGACGTCATCACTGCCGACGCACTGCAGCAGGCGTACAGCGACTTTTTGCAGGAGCATATCCCCTTGAGGATGACCTAATGTGTCGTTCAGTGTCTTGAAGTTGTCCAGATCAATAAACATCAGCGCAGCCCATTGGGGAGTCACTGCGGGAGTGCTCAGCGCGAGCTGCAAGCGGTCAAGCAGCAGTTGACGGTTGGGCAATTGCGTTAATGGATCAAAAAAAGCCAGGTGGTGGATCTTGGC
>JAYVDN010000047.1:0-4255 GCA_043749385.1 Polaromonas sp. | reverse complement strand
GCTGGCTACGGGCTTAAGCCCAATGTCTAGCGCCATTTGCTGCATGGTGCGCCCTAGCCTTTGTACAAGTCCGAGGCTAGGTAGCCCGCGCGCACGCGGCGCGCGGCGACCAGCAGCACGGCGCTGGCAGGTAGCGCGATGAATACGCCGACGAAGCCAAACAACTGCCCGAAGGCCAGCAGCATAAAGATGACGGCCAGCGGGTGCAGGCCAATGCGCTCACCCACCAAGCGCGGGGTGAGGAAGAAGCCTTCAATGATCTGGCCTGAGCCATACACCACGGCCACCATCACCAGCGCTTTGATAGACGCAAACTGCAGCAGCCCGGCCAGCACGGCCAGTATCAGCCCGATGCCAAAGCCTACGTAAGGCACAAACATGGCCAGCCCGGTAAACACGCCAATCGGCAGCGCCAAATCCAACCCAAACAGCGCCAGACCAATGCTGTAGTAAACCGCCAAGATCACCATCACCAGCAGTTGCCCACGCAGGTACTGACCCAGCACTTGGTCAGACTCTCCAGTAAAACTTGTGAAGCGCTCTTGCATGCCGCGCGGCACCAGTTCTTTGGCCAAGACCACCAAACGCTTCCAGTCCATCAGCAGGTAAAACAGGGCGACGGGGATCAATACCAAATTGCCAATCACAAACAGAGCCAAGCCGCCGCCTAGCTTGAGCGAAGACAGTAGCGATGACAACGTGTCTTCAGCGTTTGTATTTAAGTACTTGATGACAAACGTCTTGATGCTGGCCGCATCCAATGTGAACTTGACACCGATACTGGCCAGCAGCGGCGACGCCCAGGCGTTAATCTTGTCCACCAAGGTCGGTAGTTGCTCGCGCAGCAGGGGGATTTCCTTGGCCAATATAGGCACGATCAGCAGCAACACGGCCAGCAGCACCAAAATAAACACCACCTCAACAAGCAGCACCGCCAGCACCCGGGGCACCTTGCCGCCCAGCAGGCCGTCCAGCTTATCGACCAGCGGCGTGAGGGCGTAAGCCAGCACGGCGGCCACCACAAAGGGCGTGAGCACAGGGCCCAGCAGCCACACCAAGAGCACCAAGCCCATAGCAATAGCGGCCCAAGCGGCGGCGGTTTTTTGTGCGGGAGTAAATTGCATACTGTGAAATGGGCGCAAGCGCCTAGAATTAAGCCAATTCTACGGGGCAAAGCCCTGACTTTTCGTTACTTCAGCGCCTCTGGGCGCGCAGATCGCTATTAAATCATGAGCAATTCAAGCCCCACCACCCCCAAACCCCTCTCGTACAAAGACGCTGGGGTCGATATCGTCGCCGGTGACGCCCTGGTTGAGCGTATCAAACCGCTGGCCAAAAAGACCATGCGCGAAGGCGTTTTGGCAGGGATCGGCGGCTTTGGCGCGCTGTTTGAGGTGCCCAAGCGCTACAAAGAGCCGGTGCTGGTGAGCGGCACCGACGGCGTGGGCACCAAGCTGAAACTGGCCTTTGAATGGAATATGCACGACACTGTAGGCATCGATCTGGTGGCCATGAGCGTCAACGACGTGCTGGTGCAAGGCGCTGAGCCACTGTTCTTTTTAGACTACTTTGCCTGCGGCAAGCTGGACGTGGACACCGCCGTTGCCGTGGTGAGCGGCATTGCTAAAGGCTGCGAGCTGAGCGGCTGCGCTTTGATCGGCGGCGAAACGGCGGAGATGCCGGGCATGTACCCGGCCGGTGAATACGATTTGGCGGGCTTTTGCGTGGGTGCGGTGGAAAAGTCGAAGATTTTGACCGGCAAAGATGTCAAGCCCGGCGACGTGGTGCTGGGCTTGGCCAGCAGCGGCGTGCACTCTAACGGCTTCTCGCTGGTGCGCAAATGCGTCGAGCGCGCCGGCGATGCCATGCCTGCCACTCTGGACGGCAAGCCTTACAAACAAGCGCTGATGGAGCCTACCCGCTTGTACGTCAAGAACGTGCTGGCCGCGTTGGCCGCGCACCCTATCAAGGCGCTGGCGCACATCACCGGCGGCGGCCTGCTGGAGAACATTCCGCGCGTGCTGCCCGAGGGCACGGCCGCGCATTTAAAGAAGGGCAGCTGGCCGCAAACCGAGCTGTTCGCCTGGCTGCAGAACACTGCGGCGATTGACGATATCGAGATGAACCGCACGTTTAACAACGGTATTGGCATGGTGGTGGTGATTGACGCGGCCCACGCTGTGGCCTGCGCAGCCACTTTGCGCGCTGCGGGGGAGCAGGTGTTTGAGATTGGCGTGATTGCGCTGCAGGGGGCAGGTGAGCAGGTGGTGGTGGCTTAAGTCTCCTCCTACGATGGGGAGCGTTCAAAGGTCATCTTAGCCGCAAGAGACACTGCGGCAGCGTTTCACCAGAAGATACCCGCTATGTATTACGTAGCTGCTTCCGCGACATTCTATTGGGCTACAGCCTGGTAGGCACCATAAAAACCGCTCAAAATCGCCGTTTTTGAGCGTCTCCGAGACTCTGAAAGCCTGAAGATCGGCTGAGGACCGTAAATTTTCTGATTTTGAAGCCAGTTTTAAGATACTAATCGGGCTACAGGTCAATAAAATATCGCGGGAAAAGCTATTAAATATGTAGCGTACACTCTGCCAAAAATGGTCTGCAAAGCTAATGGGTACCCACTGAGCGCCACCCATTACCCCGTGTACGCCCTACTCCCAAGCACGCAAACTGGGCAAACCATGCCTTGGAGTTGACCTGCCAAGCAAAAGCAAAAGCAAAACTATGTCGCAAAATGATCGATATTCGTCGCAAAATGCAATGACTAATCAGGAAAATTATAGGAACATCAAGGCCTCTTCAAACAATGGGTACTTCTATGAAAACCTGTCTGATAGTGATTGATGCACAAGAATCGTTTCGCCACCGCCCTTACTACACCGAACACGATATGCCCAGTTACCTCCACGCGCAAAACACGCTGATTGAAGGCTGCGTCGCCAAAGGTATCCCCATCGTGCGGATCTTTCATGTAGACGGCCCTGCGTCAAAAGACAACGCGTTTGCAGTGGAGTCCGGCCATATCAAACCTATCCAAGGCTTGGAAGACTTTCAAGCCGCTGCCACCTTCCACAAAAACCGCCACAGCGCCCTGGTAGGCACAGGGCTAGAGGTGTGGCTGCACCAAAACCAGATCGGCACAATCATCATCAGCGGTATCCGAACGGAGCAATGCTGCGAGACCACCACGCGGCATGCGTCTGACCTGGGCTTTAGCGTGGACTACGCGCTCGATGCCACTTTGACGTGGGATATGCTGCAAAGCGATGGCTCCACGTTAAGTGCGACTGACATCCAGATGCGCACTGCGACCGTGCTGCAAGAGCGCTTTGCCCATGTGGCCTCGGTGCAGGCCGTGCTGGCACGCATCACTGCGCCATCCAGCTAAGCCCCAAGGAGAACGCCATGCTAGCCCTAAGACCCGGTTGCGAATGCTGCAACCTTGATCTGCCGCCCGAATCGATGCTGGCGCGCATCTGCTCATTTGAGTGCACGTTTTGCCAAAGCTGCGCCGAGGACAAATTGAAGGGTGTTTGCCCTAACTGTGGTGGCGAGCTGCTGCGCAGGCCTATTCGCCCGGCTGGCACATTGGCCAAATATCCGCCATCGACCGAGCGGGTGTTCAAACCACAAGGCTGCAGTTGACGCCCTCCCCTGCCCCCGTACCAGCTGGGGTCGCAGCCATTGAGGTGCTGTTTGTCTTGCTGCCCGACACCTTGATTTTGGACTGGGCGGGGCCAGCGGAGGCGTTTCGGATTGCCAACCAGTCGCTGGCGCGGCAAGGCAAGAGTGCCGCTTTCAAACTGCGTTTTGTGGGGCCGCAAAGCGATGTGCGCAGCTCGGTGGGGGCGCAGATTGCGCAGCTGGAGCCGCTGCCAGCGCAGTTGATAGCCTCCACGTGGCTGGTGCTGCTGGGCAGCCCTGACGAAGCCAGTGGCAAGCACGGCGCACAGGTGCGGCAGGTGAGGCACTGGCTGCGGTCTATAGCCCCGCAACTTCAAGCTGCGCGCGCACCGCACCGCCTGGTCACCATCTGCGCAGGCGCGCTGCTGGCGGCGCAGGCGGGCCTGCTGGCCCATACCCGCGTGGCCACGCACCACCTGGAGCTGGACGCGCTCAAGCGCACAGAGCCGCTGTGCGAGGTTCAGGCCAACCGGGTGTTTGTCATTGACGAAAAACGCGGGGTGTACTCTAGTGCGGGCATTACCACGGGCATTGATTTGGCGGTGTATTTGATAGCGCAAGTCTGCGG
>JAYVDN010000046.1:0-2816 GCA_043749385.1 Polaromonas sp. | reverse complement strand
GTGCCATGCAGGCGCGCTATTTCGTCGGCTATGGCCAAGCCCAAGCCTGTGCCCTCGCCCTTGGTACCCTGCACCCGGTAAAAACGCCCGAGTACGCGGCTGCGTTCGTCTGGTGTAATGCCGGGGCCGTCGTCGCACACTTGCAGCAGCAGGCCGCTGGGCGTGCGCAGGCAACGCAGTGTCACGCAGCCGCCCGCTGGCGTGTAGCGGATAGCGTTGTCGCACAGGTTGGTCAGCAGCTCGCGCAGCAGCCATTCGTGGCCTTGCACCACCAGCGAGCCATGGCTGGTATCGACGTCCAGTCCCAAGTCAATGCGTTTGGCCATCGCATCGTCTAGCTGCTGCTCCAGTACCACAGCGCACAGCGCCTGCAGGTCGACGCTTTGCATCGGCTGGTGGGCGGCGGACTGGGCGTCGGCCCGCGACAGCGCCAGCAATTGGTTGGCCAACTGCGAGGTGCGGCGCGTTGCCTGACGCAGACGGTTGATCTCAGCTGCTTCTAATTTTATAGCTGCTCCCGCGATATTCTGCTGGGCTAGCGGCACTTTATCTGTGTAAATACTGCTCTGCGGGGCATTCACCGCCTGCGCCCAAGCCTCTACCTGCGCTTGCAGGCCTGCCAAGGGGGTGCGCAGCTGGTGGGCGGCATCGGCAATAAAGCGCCGCTGTGATTCGGCTTGCGTGGTGACCAATGCAAACAGCCGATTGAGCGACTCGACCAGTGGTCGCACTTCATCAGGAGAGCGGCTGGCGTCCAGCGCGCTCAGATCGCGGGGCGAGCGGTTTTCTAGCGCGTCTCTCAGCTCGATCAAAGGCCGCAAAGCGCGTTGCACAGCCCAGTTCACGGCCAATGCGGCGGCAATGATGAGCAGCAGGTTGGGCAGCAGCACCTTGAGTACCAGTGACTGCACCCAGTTTTGTCGCGCGTCAGAGCCATCGGCCAACATCACCACCAGTTCGCCTGCGGGGGTGCGCGCGCGCAGGGCGACGATCCGGTAGGTCACGCCTTGAAAAAACTCGCTGCGAAACTCGGGCTCGTAGGTGGACGGGGCAGGTGTGGCCAGCCAGGCTGGCCCTAGCAAGAGGCGCCCATCCAGCGTGCTTACCCCCCAAGCGGCCAGATTTTCCCGGCTACGGATAAAGCTTTCTACAGCCGGGGCTAGCAGCATGACGGGCAGACCCAATGGCGGCGGGCCTTCGGCCACGACCGATCCCACTACCAGGGGCATTAAGCGTAGCAGTTGCTCGTCTTGCACCAGCGCGGCGCTGCCTGCGGCTTGGTAATCAAACCAAGCACTCACACAGGCTAAAACAGCCAAAGGCAGCAGCAGCATGACCAGCAAGCGGCGGCGCAAACCTGCCATGACACCGGTGGGTGAGGCGGCGTTGAAGGGGCTCTTGGCAGCTTCAGGGCTTGGCATCGGGCGCAGCCGCTGGCGTGTCCAGCTCCAGCCGATAGCCAAAACCGCGTATCGAGCGCAACGCGATGCCGTGCGGCTCCAGCTTGCTGCGCAGGCGTGAGATATACACCTCCACTGCGTTGGCAGTAATCTCTTTGTCCCAGCCGGTCAGGGCGGCTAATATTTTGTCTTTGGCCGCAGGCTTGGGCGCTTGGAGCAGCAGGTATTCCATCACTGTCCATTCACGTGGGCCCAGTTCGATGGGCTGGCCATGGGCGTGGGCCTGGCGCAGCGCGGTGTCTAGAGTGAGCGCGCCAAAGCTCAGCGACGCCGAAGTGGCCGCTTGCGAGCGGCGCAGCAGCGCCCGCAAACGCGCCAACAGCTCCGGCAGCTCAAAGGGTTTGACCATGTAGTCGTCCGCACCCATGTCCAGGCCCTGCACCCGGTCTTGCAGCGCGTCACGCGCAGTCAAAATCATTACCGGTAACGTGTGGCCGCGTCGGCGCAGCAAGCGCGTCAGCTCCAGCCCGTCGGTGCGCGGCAGGCCAATGTCAATCACCGCCGCGTCAAACGCATGCGCCGCCACCGCCTCCAGCGCCCTCTCCGCACTGCCCACCCAGTCCACCGCATAGCCCGCACCCGTCAGCCCCAGCTTGATCCCGCTGGCCACCATGACATCGTCTTCGACTAGGAGCAGGCGCATAGATTTGTAAATTGGGGTCAGATCAAAATTCAGGAAAGTAACGTAATCGGAGACGATTGAGCATAGCGAAATTTTGCTCTGACCCCAAGTTGCAAATCTATGCGTAGATTTCGCTTGCGAAATCTGGCGCGACTCAATGAGACCTGATCATCGTCCCATAAGCTTGGTCAGTCAAAATCTCCAGCAGCATGGCATGCGGCACCCGCCCGTCCACAATGTGTACCGCGTTCACGCCACTCTTGGCGGCGTCCAGCGCCCCGGCGATCTTGGGCAGCATCCCGCCCGAGATGGTGCCGTCGGCTATCAGCTCGTCAATCTGCTTGGCGGTTAAATCCACCAGCAGCTTGCCTTGCTTGTCCAGCACGCCGCTGATATTGGTCAGCATCATCAGCTTCTCCGCTCTTAAAACAGTAGCTAACTTGGCAGCCACCACATCGGCGTTGATGTTGTAGCTCTCGTTGTCAACACCAAAACCAATCGGGCTGATGACCGGAATGAACGCATCGTCTTGCAGCGCTTTAACCACGCTTGGGTCAATGCTCACGATGTCGCCAACAAAGCCCACGTCGTGTTCTTTGCCCGGGTCTTGCGTGTCCAGCATTTTGAGCTTTTGCGCGCGTATCAGGCCACCGTCGCGGCCCGTCAAACCCACCGCCTTGCCGCCCGCCTGGTTGATCAACCCCACAATGTCTTGCTGCACCTGCCCAGCCAGT
>JAYVDN010000045.1:0-2739 GCA_043749385.1 Polaromonas sp. | reverse complement strand
CACAGCGCAGCGACATCAAGGAGGAGGCCGCAGGCCGGGGGACAGCTGCGGAGCTGTGCACACCAAGTGCCAGAGCGAGCACAGACCAGCAGCCACAATGGAGCAGGACCTTTAGACCCTATGCAATGCGCGCAATCACCGCCGCAGTCACCTGCGCCAATGTGGCGTTCCCACCCAGGTCGCGGGTATGCAAAGACTTGTCAGCCGTCACCGCCTCTATCACCGCCATCAATTTAGTAGCAGCAACCGTTTCACCCAAGTGCTCCAGCATCATCACGCAACTCCAAAAGGTGCCTATCGGGTTGGCCAGGCCTTTACCCATGATGTCGAAGGCTGAGCCGTGAATCGGCTCGAACATGCTGGGGTAGATGCGCTCGGGGTTGACGTTGCCAGTGGGCGCAATGCCCAGACTGCCCGCCAGCGCGGCGGCCAGGTCGCTGAGTACATCGGCATGCAGATTGGTGGCGACCATGGTGTCTAGCGTGGCGGGGCGGTTGACCATGCGATCGGTACAGGCGTCGACCAAGATTTTGTCCCAGGTCACAGCCGGAAACTCTTTGCTGATTTGCAGCGCTATCTCGTCCCACATCACCATGGCGTGGCGCTGGGCATTGCTCTTGGTCACCACCGTCAGCAGCTTGCGTGGGCGCGATGCGGCTAGCTTGAAGGCGAAACGCATCACGCGCTCTACGCCTACGCGGGTCATCATGCTTACGTCGGTAGCCACCTCGATAGGGTGGCCTTGGTGTGCGCGGCCGCCTATGCCGGAGTATTCACCCTCGGTGTTTTCGCGCACGATGACCCAGTTGAGGTCTTCACTTTTGCAGTTGCGCAGCGGGCCGTCAATGCCGGGCAAGATGCGCGTGGGGCGCACGTTGGCGTACTGGTCAAAGCCTTGGCAGATTTTCAGGCGCAAGCCCCATAGGGTGATGTGGTCGGGGATGTGTGGGTCGCCCGCCGATCCAAACAATATCGCGTCTTTGTGGCGCAGTGCGTCCAGGCCGTCTTGGGGCATCATTTCGCCATGCTGGCGGTACCAGTCGCCGCCCCAGCCAAAGTTTTCAAAATTGAAGTTGAAGGTTTTGTGCGCAGTGGCTAAGGCTTGCAGCACCTGCTGGCCTGCGGGCACCACTTCTTTGCCAATGCCGTCGCCGGGAATGCAGGCTATGTTGTAGGTTGTCATCTGTCTCTTTCTTTGGGGGGTTGATAATTTTTAAATGGAATGGGCCATTAGCCAGCTAACATATTGCGGCAGACGCTATATTATAAGTAGCGCCCTGAAATCATTCACATTGGTAAACGTGGGGCCTGTGACGACCAAATCGTCCAGTGCGCTAAAGTAAGTATAGGCATCGTTGCGGTCTAAATAGTCGGCCACCTTCATGCTTTTGGCAGCAGCGCGGCGCAAGGTGTCGGGCCCTACAAACGCGCCTGCGTTGTCTTCTACGCCGTCGATTCCGTCCGTGTCTGCCGCCAGCGCGTAGATGCCGGGCATGCCTTGCAGAGCCTGGGCCAGGCCCAGGCAAAACTCCCCTGCTCTGCCGCCCCGGCCCTTGGGCTGCTTGAGTTTGATCTTGCGTGGGCGGATGGTCACCGTGGTCTCGCCGCCGCTCAAAATCACGCAGGGCTTTTCAAACGCGCCCGTGCCGCGCGACGCAGAGCGCGCCAGCGCAGCGTGCACCTTGCCCACTTCGCGTGATTCGCCCTCCATCTCGTCGCTCAAAATGTAGGCGTTCAGGCCCATGGCACGCGCCGCCTCTGCTGCCGCTTGCAAAGACTGCTGGGGCGTGGCTATCATGCGCACGCTGTGGCCTGCAAAGGCCGCGTCACCGGGTTTGGGGGTTTCCAGCGCGCCGCTCTCCAGCAGTTTTTGGATGTGGGCAGGTATGGCAATAGCGTAGCGCTGCAAGATGGCCAGCGCCTCGGCGCAGGTGGTGGCATCAGGCACGGTGGGGCCGCTGGCGATCACGCTGGGGTCGTCGCCCGGCACATCGCTGATGGTCAGCGTCACCACCTTGGCAGGCGCGCAGGCTGCGGCCAGGCGGCCCCCTTTAATCTGCGACAGGTGCTTGCGCACACAGTTCATCTCGCCAATATTCGCGCCGCTGTTCAAAAGGTCTTGGTTAATCTGCTGCTTGTCGGCAAACTCCAGCCCCGCCACCGGCATGGTCAGCAGGGCCGATCCGCCGCCCGAGATCAGGCACAGCACCAGATCATCAGCCGTCAGCCCCTGCACCATGCCCATGATGCGCTGCGCCGCCTGCAAGCCCGCCGCATCGGGCACCGGGTGCGCCGCTTCCACCACGTTAATGCGCTGCCTAACGTGCTTGCCGCGCGGCCCCAAAGCCTCAAACGCCGCCTCACGCGCGGGCGTGTGCTGGTAGCGCGTAACGACCAGCCCCTCCAGCGGCGCGTCCGCTGGCCAATGCGCCTCCACCGCCTGCGCCATGGCCCCGCCCGCTTTGCCAGCGCCTATGACGATGGTTCTACCTTTGGGCGGAGGTGGCAGATAAGCGGCAGTGTTGTGCAGCGGCAGCGCGCGCTGTACGGCTACTTCGTACAGCTGGGTAAGGATCTCGCGGGGGGAGGAACGTGGCTCGTTGGTCATGGGCAGATTTTGCCTGACTTGACATGGCGCCCGGCAACGCAGTTATGCGTACAACCGGGCTGCTGGGCGTAAAAAAAGCTGCCAATCCACCCTCAGGTGAATTGGCAGCTTGCGCGTTCAATGCCGGGTAG
>JAYVDN010000044.1:0-7434 GCA_043749385.1 Polaromonas sp. | reverse complement strand
CTTTTTAGCGCGGCCCACCAAATGCCAAGACTGGCTGATGCGCTGCACCGTGGTGTTGCTGGGCGTGACTTGAATGGACTTGGGATTGTTCAACAAGCCCTGGGCCAGCTGGCGAATCTCATCGCTGAAAGTGGCCGAGAACAACAGCGACTGCTTTTGCGCAGGCACCATTTGCAGTACCTTGCGGATGTCGTGGATAAAGCCCATGTCCAGCATGCGGTCGGCTTCGTCCAGCACAAACATTTGCACATGCGACAAGTCCAGCATGCCTTGGCCCGCCAGGTCGAGCAGGCGGCCTGGGGTGGCTACCAAAATGTCGACACCGCGCTTGAGCTTGTTGATTTGCGGGTTGATGCCCACGCCGCCAAACACTACGGTAGAGGTGAGCTGCAAATGTTTGCCGTAGTCGCGCACGGATTCTTCCACCTGCGCGGCCAGCTCACGCGTAGGCGTGAGCACCAGGGCGCGGATGCCGACGCCGCCAAACTTGTTGGTGGCACTGCGGCTCATCGCCAGCTTGTGCAGCATAGGCAGCACAAAGGCGGCGGTTTTGCCGGTGCCGGTTTGGGCTCCGGCCAGCAGGTCTTCTCCGGCGAGCACGGCCGGAATGGCCTGCTGCTGGATCGGGGTAGGCGTGATGTAGCCTTTTTCTTGCACTGCTTTAAATAGGGCCGGTGCGAGGCCAAGTTCGTCAAAGTTCATGGGTAAGCGCTGTATTAACGCATGGTGACCGTGTCACTTGCAAAGATGTTTGTTCTTTAGCAAGCCAGTTAAAAACGGTCTGGTTCACAAATGGCCTGTCGCGGGTTTAATCTGCCCGAACCGTAGGAGGTGGAGCAGCTTGTGCAATGGGCCCCAGCGAAGTTGCTGGTGTTGGGCTAGGCTGGTGTAGCCAACAGCTGTATTGTCGCACATGCGGGGTGGCTGGCTTTTTGGCGAACAAAACCTTACGCTATTACATCAGGAGATGACTATGACCCCAACAACGATGACCGAGGCCCATTCAGGCCGCTGCGCATGCGGCGCGGCGCATTACCGTGTGCAGGGCCAGCCCGTGGTCAGTACCGTGTGCCACTGCAAGTATTGCCAGCGCCGCTTGGCGAGCGCTTTTGCTATTTTGGTGACGTTTGCCGAGCAGTTTGTGGAGATTACCCAAGGTCAACTGGCGGAGTGTGAGCACCGCTCTGACGAGAGTGGCCGTTGGCTCAAGGTGCAGTTTTGTGCGGCATGTGGCACCACTATCTCGCACACGGCTGAGCTGCGGCCGGGGATGCGCAGTATCGCTGGGGGTACCTTTGATGACCCAGACTGGTTCACGATTGAGCGGCACATTTGGGTGCAGTCCAAGCGGCCTTGGGTGGCTATCCCGCAGGGCATGGCCAGCTACCAGCAGGGCTTTGTGGCTAGCCCACCGCCTCAGTAGCAAAGGTCACCACATGGTCCACCTCGGGGCGGATGCCGATCCACTCGCCTAGCTTGTGGTCGTGGTGGCTGGGCACATGGGCCATCACGGTCTCGCCGGTTTTGAGCTTGAGGGTGTACAAAAACTCATTGCCGCGAAAGGCCTTGCGCACAATCTGCGCCTGCACGGGGGAGGCATCGTCGTGGATGATGTCGTCGGCGCGCAGCAGCACGTCTACCTCACCCACTTGCAGCGCCTCCAACACGGCCGGGCTGATGTCGTGCAGCTCGCCCAGCGGCGTGACGACGTGTTTGTGGATGCCACCGTCTTCGCTGTGCAGCTCTACCTGCGCTTTGGCAAACACACCGTGGCCAATAAAGTCTGCTACAAATCGCGTAGCGGGCCGGTGATACAGGGTATAGGCATCGGCCCACTGGTGCAGTGCGCCCTCGTGCATCACGCCAATCACGTCGCCAATGGCAAAGGCCTCCAGTTGGTCGTGGGTAACGAAGAGGGCGGTGGCGCCAGCGGCCTTCAATATGCCGCGCACTTCATGCGCCAGGCGCTCGCGCAAATCGACATCGAGGTTTGAAAACGGCTCGTCTAGCAGCAGCAGTTGCGGCTTGGGTGCCAGCGCGCGGGCCAGCGCCACGCGCTGCTGCTGGCCGCCCGACAGCTCGTGCGGGTAGCGGCGGCGCACGTCGCCCAGGCCCACCAGGTCCAGCACCTCGCCTACGCGCGCTTGGCGCTCTTTTTTGGGCCAGTCGTAAATGCCAAAACCGACGTTTTGCCCCACGTCGAGGTGCGGGAACAGGGCGTAGTCTTGGAACACCATGCCCACGCGCCGATCTTCGGGCGCAATGGACTGGGTGGGGGTGCTGACGGTGCTGCCCGCCAACACGATTTCCCCCGCGCTCAACCGCTCCAGCCCGGCGACCGCGCGCAGCAGCGTGGTTTTGCCGCAGCCGCTGGGGCCAATCAGCACGCCAATTTGCCCGGCGGTCAGGCCAAACGACACATCAGCCACGGCGGCTTGCGTGTGGCCTGGGTACTGGACGGAGAGGTGTTGCAACTCTAGGAACATGGGGGGATTCTAAATGAATATAATTCTCATTTAGATTGGCGTGGGTTTCTTCGCGGACTAAGAGAAAGAAGACAGGACGCAGAGGACGCAAAAGTTACGCAGAGGACGCAAAAGGAAGTCAAAAGAAAACCGAAAAAAAGAAAATTGAAGCCAAATTAAAGCGATTGAAGTTGCCAAAAAAACTTTGGTATTTTTTCTTTGTCTTCTTTTGCGCCTTTTGCGTAACTTTTGCGTCCTCTGCATCCGGAGGTTCTTCTTCGTCCTTAGTTACATCACACACAAATCATACATAGTGCGACGTCTAGCCCAACTCCCCCTCTTGCTCATCGCCGCCCTGATCGTGCTGCCGGTGCTGGCCGTGCTGGCTGCGGCCTTGCAAGTGAATGCCCAAAGCCTGCAGATACTGCAAGAGATGGCTGTCACCGTGCTGCCGCAGTACGCGCTGACTTCTATTGCGCTGTGTGTGATGGTGGCGCTGGGGGTAGGGCTGCTGGGCTCGGCCACGGCCTGCGCGGTGACGTTGTTTGACTTCAAAGGCCGCAAAGCGTTTGAGTGGCTGCTGCTGCTGCCACTGGCCATGCCGGCTTACGTGGTGGCCTATGCCTATACCGATTTTTTGCAGTACGCGGGGCCTGCGCAAAGTTTGATCCGCAGCACGCTGGGCGTGCAAGGCCGTGTGCTGCCAGAGGTGCGCAGCCTGGGCGGCGCGGTGCTGGTCTTTGTGGTCACTCTGTACCCCTACGTCTACCTGCTGGCGCGCGCAGCACTGGCCGAGCGCGCAACCTTGCTGATGGAGGCCGCGCGCTTGCTGGGCGCACCCCTCAAGCGCCGCATCCAAACCATCGCCCTGCCACTGGCGCGCCCGGCCATTGCCGCCGGTGTGGCGCTGGCGCTGATGGAGACGCTGGCCGACTTTGGCGTGTCCAGCTACTTCGGCATCCAAACCTTCACGGCAGGCATCTACAAAGCCTGGCTGTCCATGGACAACCGCATTGCCGCAGCGCAGCTCGCCACGGCCTTGCTGCTCATTGTGGCGGTGCTGCTCAAAATCGAACGCCATGCCCAAAAGCGCATGCGCTTTGCCAGCAGCAAAGGCGCGCGCGCAGGCAGCGCCGAGGCGCGGCCGGTAGCCTTGCGCGGCAAGCGTTTGGTGGCCGCCTGGCTGGTGTGCGGCATGCCCGTGTTGCTGGGTTTTGTGCTGCCCGTGCTGTTCATGCTGCGCCCCTTGCTGGAAGGCCTCCACAGTCAAGAAGCACGGCTGCCATGGGCCGCCTTTGGTGCCTGGGCTTTCAACAGCGTCAAGCTGGCAGCCATAGCCGCCGTGCTGGCCGTGGGCATGGCGCTGGCCATGGCTTTTACCGTGCGCCGCTCACCCAACGCGCTCACGCGCGGCGTGGTCAATATTGCAGGCATGGGCTACGCCGTGCCCGGCGCGGTCATCGTCGTCGGCCTGCTCGTCCCCGTAGGCGCGCTGCAAGCTGCGCAGCCCAGCTGGGGCATCGGTTATGTGGTGACCGCCACCGTGCTGGGCGTAGTGTGGGCGTACCTGGTGCGCTTTAGCGCAGTCGCCCTGCAAAGTGTGCAAAGCGGCTACAGCCGCGTGCCCCTGAGCATGGACGACAGCGCCCGCACCCTCGGCGTCACCGGCTTCGCCCTCATGCGCCGCGTGCACTGGCCACTGCTGCGCCGCTCTACGTTGGTTGCCACACTGCTGGTGTTCGTTGACGTAATGAAAGAGCTGCCCGCCACCCTGGTGCTGCGGCCTTTCAATCACGACACGCTGGCCGTGATGGCCTACCAACTCGCGCGCGACGAGCGCCTGGGCGAGGCTGCCCTGCCTTGTTTGGTACTGGTGGCGGTGGGGCTGGTACCTGTGATGCTGCTGAGCCGCAGTATGCGAGATAAGGCATAGCTTCGCATCAGTTTGGCTTGTAGCGCAATCAAATATCAGGGAAAAGCTACTGAATTGATAGTGCTTACCTAGGTTTCTAAAGCCCGCAACAATGCTTTTGTAGCCTTGTTTAGCCGTGGCGGGCGACGGGACATGTCGTCTTCAAACTTCCGCAAAACACGCGGGCACTGTGGTAGTCATCACCAGTTGGCTACCGCGCCTTTGCTCCACTTTCCAGCGGACGAGCTGACCTCGCTTCACCCTGGCAGATGTTTTAAGACACGCAGTTGACGTAGTTAAACACAATTAATCTGGTCATCATTGGGCGGTAGGGCTATACGTGCCCGGTCGAAAACATTTGCACTCCAACTGCCCACCTTTGGCGCCTGTCATGGTGCGTGGATACTTCGGAATCATGTGCCCTTCCATTTCTTGCATGTTGCACGACGAGACGCAGCCCTCTTTAGCAGGGGTCAAAAAATAACCCGCAACTAGACTAATGCAAATAAAGCCGCAAAACCATGCAAAAACTAACCAGTTTCGACGTGTGTGCAGCGATAGTTTCATATGATTCTATTGAGGTGGGTGCGGCGCGCTATGTCGCGCTAGCGTGCTTCCACGAAAACAAGATCAGAAAACTGCGTTGATAACATTGTGCGCACGCTGAGTGAAATCAACGAACCAACTCCGGACTGCGGCGAGTGAATGGGGGTGGGATGAAAAAACTGCAGCAAGGCGCGGCGAGGTCTGGTGATGACTGCAAAAAATGGGCGCGTGTTTGCGGAGGTTTTTTGCAGCGCACTCCCGTTTGCTCGCCGCTTGCCAACCAAATTCGCGCCCAATGTCTTCAACACCTTTGTGCAATACAAAATACCGATCAAATCGGGCTGCAGACCAATAAAATATCGCGGGAGCAGCTATTGATTGCATAGTACCTATATCTTCAAATCCCCAATCCAAACACGCAAGGCGCAGCCAAAGCAGGCATTGCGTCGGCATGTTGGTAGCCCGCCCGATGCTCTTTAACCAACGCACTATGGGTCAACGCAGTCGCCAAGGTCAACCCACTAGACACACTCACCCGCGTACCGGGTGCCAGTGTTTTCAGCAACGCCTCCCACACCGCTGCATTGCGGTACGGCGTTTCAATAAACAACTGGGTCTGCCCGGTCTTGATTGCCAGTGCCTCCAGCGCCTTGATGCGTTGCACGCGGGCTTCGGCGTCTTGCGGCAGGTAGCCTACGAAGGCGAAGTTTTGCCCGTTCAGGCCGCTGGCGGCCAGGGCGAGCAGCAGGGAGCAGGGGCCGACCAGCGGCACCACGCTAATGCCCAGCGCATGTGCGGCGCGCACCACCGAGCTGCCGGGGTCGGCGATGGCGGGCATGCCGGCTTCGCTGATGAGGCCGATGTCGTGGCCCTGCAGCGCGGCTTCCAGCAGGGGCTTGGCATCGAAGCTTCCCGTAAGATGGTCGCCTTTTTTATGCACCTCGCGGGGTAGCTCGGTGATGGTTTGCTGCTGGATAGTGGCGGCCAGGGGCAGCACCTCGCCCACGCGCTTGAGCACGGCGCGGGTGGTTTTGGCGTTCTCGCAGATCCAGTGGGTCAGGCGCGCTGCCACTTGCAGCGTACCCAGGGGCAGTGCGTCGGTGATGGGGGCTTGGGTGTCGCAGCCAAAGTCCAGCGGTGCGGGCACGAGGTAGAGCCTGCCCTTTTTGGTGGCGGTTTTCATAGCAGCTTCACCCCCGCTGCGCGAATCATCCGCGCGGTGCGAATCAGCGGAAGACCGATCAAGGCGGTGGGGTCGTCGTTGTCAATGCGCTCCAACAGCGCTATGCCCAGGCCCTCGCTTTTGGCGCTGCCTGCGCAGTCGTACGGCTCTTCGGCGATTAAATACGCTTCGATCTCGGCATCACTCAAATCGCGGAACATCACGCTGACTTGGGCCACGTCTTGCTGCACAAAGCCGCTGTCTTGGCACGCCACCGCCAGCGCGGTATGAAACACCACCGTCTGCCCGCGCATGCGGCGCAGTTGCTCGGTGGCGCGGGCGTGGGTGCCGGGCTTGCCTAGGGGTTCGCCGTGCAGGTCGGCCACTTGGTCAGAGCCGATCACCACCGCGTGGGGAAATTTAGCGGCAACCGCTTGGGCTTTGGCCAAGGCCAAGCGTTGGGCTAATGCCAAGGGGGTTTCACCAGCCAAAGGCGTTTCATCCACATCCGGCGCGGCCACCTCAAAGGGCACCCGCAGGCGCTCCAGCAGCTCGCGGCGGTAGCGGGACGTGGAGCCGAGCACCAGGGCGCGCGAGCCGGTCGCCGCCTCGCCAGAAGTATTTAAAGTTTGCATAGCCCGATTCTCTTACACTCTAGGCTTGTACCCGCTATGACTACCCCCACACCGCTCTCATCCCCTCCCGCGCACATCGATGCGCGCAAATTTGCTCTCGCTGGGGAGACCCTGTCGGGCCAAGACGCGTTATCCAACTACGAGCGCCTCACGCAAGACCTGCAACGTGAGGCTGTCGGTTTCGATCAAAAAATCGTCACCTGGAGCGCCCGTGGCGAGGCCATCACCCCACCCGGTGGCAGCGCACAGCCTTGGCTGCATGTGCATGCCCGGGCCCAAGTGCCCATGGTATGCCAGCGATGTCTAGGCCCCGTGGACTTGACGCTGGACATCCACAGCACTTTCCGTTTCGTAGCCACCGAGGCCATTGCCATGGCCGAGGACGACGAAGCCGAGGAGGATTTGCTGGTGCTGTCCAAGCAGTTTGACCTGCAAGCCTTGATCGAAGACGAGTTGCTGATGGCGCTGCCGATTGTGCCCAAACACGAGGTCTGTCCGGTGAATGTGAAGTTAGCGTCCACTGACGAGGAGTTCAAGGCGGCGCTTACGCAAAAACCCAACGCCTTTGCGGTTTTGGGCAGTCTGAAGAAGTCCAGCTAGCTGCCAACAGTTAGATCGCCCTAGCCGGGGCCTGCAAACCGGGTTATAATCTAAGGCTTCGCGTCATATTGCATTTGCACATGGGCGCAACCCTTTCCCAACTTTACCCTTTGC
>JAYVDN010000043.1:0-2938 GCA_043749385.1 Polaromonas sp. | reverse complement strand
GCACTCGCGCATGGCCATGCGGGCGCGGTGTAAGACCATACGGCAATTATCCGCATTGATGCTCAGGCGGCTACAGATCTCTGAGGTCTCAAAGCCTAGCCATTCGCGCATCATCAACACGCGGCCGGTTTGCATCGGCAACCGGCTCACGCATTGTTCCAATATAGTAAACATTTGACGTTGCTCCAAATGGTTTTCTGGCTGTTGCCAACTGGGTACCTGCTGTGCGTAGTGGCCCGTGGCATCGTATAAGGCATCAATACCTTCACCCAATTGCGCGTCGGCCGGGTCTTCGGCATGCTGCACAAAACGGGTGCGGTTAGGTGAACGGTACCAGTCGGCCACCTTGTTTTTCAGGATAGCCGTAGCCCATGTGGACAGGCTGGCTTGCCCGCGACGGCTGGCTTCCTGCTCGAACACCGCCAGCAAAGTTTCCTGCACCAAGTCCTCTGCCAACGCTGTGTCGTACACCGTCACACGCGCTTGGCGCATCAGGCGTTGGCGCAGCATGGGGAGTTGCTGCTCCAGTGTTTGCTCAGCAGAGCTATCAGAGCTATTCTCTGTAGCAAGAGGTGTGACCGCGTCAGTGGTGTTTGCCATTGCAAGACCTTTACTAAGGAGTAGACATTACCCATTATGGTTAAGTCATCCAACGAAGGCAAACCTTACAGCGGTTCTCCCATGGCTCTGGCGCAGGTGAACTGTCAGTGTGCAATCTCATGTCCGGTCCATAAGCCGTACATGTCCTGCAAAACAGTTCAACCGCGCCAGAACAGCCATGTTGCTAGCTCAGTAGGAGATGCGCTCGCCAGCGTGCAAAGCCATTTGCAGCTCATCTTGCACCTGCATGCGGCTCTTGCCCATCTGCAGTGCAGGAATGGCGACGGTGTTGGCAGCATAGTCGCGCTCGCCGGCCAACAGCTGGGTACCGTTGCTCACTGCGCTGAAGTAGTCTGCGCGCACGGCATCGCGGGTCACCTGGCTGGAGGTGCTGGCCGGGGCAGCAAAGGAGAAGTCTTGCTCACCAGCGTGGCTCAGAGCGGGCAAAGTGCCCAAAGTGGCGGTGAGGATCAAAGCGGTAACGAAAGAAGAAGTTTTCATGATGGTTCCTTTAAAAGATAAAAAAGTAGAAAGTGAAGAAGTTCAAGGGTTTCAGAGTGGGAGCGCTACACCGTGCAGTGCTCTCAAAGGGTTAGTCGTATGCCACACGCCGAACGTGACAAAGCCTGTAATAGCCGACCAGCCCGTACGGGTACTGCAAGAGCATTGATTGGTGCGACGGTTTGCGATCCGACTCTCGCGCAACCCGTCGTCGCCAGAGCACGCAAACCACCTAAGCCACTTCACATGCAGGTGCTGCAGCCATAGCCATGCCAGAACCACCGCTTGCCTGCAGCGATGTAAGAACAGTCCAAGGTAGGCGACATAAGGCTAAGCAGTGCGTTCACCTCCAGCCACTGATCAAAGGAGTAAACCGACATGAGCAACGTCAATGGCCCAACCACCATCCTTTGCATGCCCAACGGCGAGGCTCGCACTGCCGTGCGAGCGGCGCTGGCATCTATGGGCGTGGAGCCTCAGGATATCTTGCCAAGTAAGGCTGACCTGGCCAAACTGGTGAAAACTCTACACACCCATACGCAGGCCGTAGCGATCATTGACTTGGCAGGTGTCCGGCACGCTGCCGCGAATATCGTGGCTTTGGCTGCCCTGTTGCCCAACGCCAGCGCACGCCAGCGGATCGCCCTTACGCGCGGTCACTGCGGCCTGTGGCCAACGGATCGCACCTGGGCGCAGGAACTGGGCTTTGCAGATTTGTATGCGCAACTCGATTCATCCAGCTTGCTGTCCGAGTCCAGTGGTGTGCTTGACTGGGTTGCCACGCTATCGGGGGTTGCGCCTGTCCAAAGCGAAGTGTTGAAAGCGCACTTCAATACGATGCAGATCAAACCAGACCGCACCTCGCAGCGCGGACGGATTCGTGTGGCCACGGGCATGAGCGCTGAAGCGCTTTGCGTTGCCGTGTCAGTCAATGCAAAAACTCAGGACAGAACCTACAACCTCAAGCGCTACCCCCATTGTTTTGTGGGCAAAGAGGCGGTCGATTGGCTGACCAAAGAGTACGCAGTCAACAGGTACGACGCCATGAGACTGGGTGTAGCGTTGCAACAGCTAGGCATGTTGCACCATGTAGCGCATGAGCAGATTTTTGATGATGAACCGTTTTTCTACCGCACAGAGTTGTCTGCGACCACACAGACCATGAGCCTTGGCGCAACCTTGAGTTTGCTCAGCGCCAAGACTGGCGTGGTGGTGCGTGACCGCAGTTACCATGGCACCAACTATCCTGCGTGTTTTGTGGGCTCCCATGCGGTGGACTGGCTGCATACCAAACTCACAGTGAGCCGCCTGGACGCCGAGATCATGCTCAACCGGCTGTATGGATTTGATCTGATAGAGCATGTCACTGGCGAACACCCAGTGCAAGACGGTATGTATTTTTATCGTTTTGTAAACTAGGGCAGCACCTCACTGGCGCAAGCTACCGGATATGAAACACCGTCGTTGCAAGAAAATCAAAAAACACGCAGTACACAGCGATAGGCAGTGGCAGGCCTAGCAGCGTACCTATCACGTAGTCGCGCAACTTTAATCCCGACATCGCCAAAGCATAGTTCAGCGCTGGCAAAGTTTGAAACACGATGCGTGCCAGCACCGTGCTTTGCACCGGGTGCGCGTCGAGTCGCGCCAGTATCTTGGCGAGGGTTTTGTTGTCTATCTGTCGCAGCGCATGGCCACCCAAAAAGCGGATGAGCAAAAACGTCACGATGCAGGAAATGCTGGCGGCTATGTACGTGGCGATGCCGCCCATCAACTGCCCCAAAGCCAGTACCGCAGCCGCCAAAAAAATCCACCCCGGTATTTGGATGAGATTGCC
>JAYVDN010000042.1:0-12907 GCA_043749385.1 Polaromonas sp. | reverse complement strand
TTGGCGTGCAAAGCCCAGTACGCCTGCGGCGTCGCCTACTTTGAGGTGCAGCGCGCCGTCGTGCAAATAAGTCAACTCTGCCAAGACCGGCTCTCCATGGAATTCCAGGCTAAAGCGCCGGGTGTGCGCGCCAAACGCCCGCCAGCCGTCGCGCCGTGCAAACGGGTCGGCGCCCTCTGCCGCGCGCTCGGCCAGCAAGGTGTGCGCGATCTGCCCGGCTGCGGCTTGTGCGGCGCTGAGTTTTTCTTGGTGAAACAAAACCGCCGCCTCACGTGGAATCAGCGCGGTGTCCAGGTTGGCCTGCACAAAGGATGGGCTTTGCACCACATGGCGCAAGAACTGCACGTTGGTGTTCAGGCCCACGATATGCGTTTGCGCCAAGGCCTTGTCCAGTTTGGCCAGCGCCTCTTCGCGTGTCGCACCGTGCACAATGAGCTTGGCAATCATCGAGTCGTAGAAGGGCGATATCGCATCGCCTTGGCGCACACCGTCGTCGATGCGCACCATGCCAGAGTCATCTAGCGGCCGCAAAAAAGCAAGGTGCGCAGGCTTGGCGTACACATGCAAAGTGCCGGTCGCTGGTAAAAAGTTGTTGTCCGGGTTCTCCGCGCAAATACGCGCTTCAATAGCGTGACCAGCAATGCGCAATTGGTCTTGCTGCAAAGGCAGTTTTTCGCCTGAGGCCACGCGCAGTTGCCATTCCACCAAATCTAGCCCCGTGATGGCTTCTGTTACTGGGTGCTCTACCTGCAAGCGCGTATTCATCTCCATAAAGAAGAAGTTCATCTCGCCCCCCGGCTTTTGCTCGACGATAAACTCCACAGTGCCCGCACCTTGGTAGCTCACCGCGCGGGCCGCCGCCACTGCCGCAACGCCCATCTGCTCGCGCATGGCTTGTGTCATACCGGGGGCGGGGGCTTCTTCCAGTACTTTTTGGTGGCGGCGCTGCACGGAGCAGTCACGCTCAAACAGGTGCACGCAGTTGCCATGGGCATCGCCAAACACCTGGATCTCAATATGCCTTGGGCGTTGCACATATTTCTCAATCAGCACCGCGTCGTCGCCAAAGCTGTGGGTGGCTTCGCGCTTGCAGCTTTGCAGGGCAGCGTCAAAGTCTTCCGATTTGTCCACCGCGCGCATGCCCTTGCCACCGCCGCCTGCGCTGGCTTTGATGAGCACGGGATAGCCGATGGCATCGGCTTCTTTTTTAAGCAATGCGGGATCCTGGTTGGCACCGTGGTAGCCGGGTACTAAGGGCACCCCCGCCTGGGCCATCAACCGTTTTGATTCCGCCTTGAGTCCCATGGCCTTGATAGCCGAAGGTGGCGGGCCGATAAACACCAATCCCGCATCGGCGCAGGCCTGCGCAAACTCTTCGTTTTCGCTTAAAAAACCATAGCCGGGGTGAATCGCTTGCGCGCCTGTAGCCTTGGCCGCAACGATGATGGCTTGCCAGCGCAGGTAGCTGTCTTTCGGCGCATTGCCGCCGCTGTCGCTGCCATCCAGCCCGATAAAGATAGCCTCATCGCACGCGGCCACATGCTTGGCCTGCGCATCTGCGGTGGAGTACACCGCCACAGTTTGAATGGCCATGCGCGCGCAGGTAGCGGCCACACGGCAAGCGATTTCGCCGCGATTGGCGATGAGTATTTTGCTAAACATCAAGCTGTCCTAGGATTACCAGAGAAAAAATCAGAAACGCGGTGCAGGATGGCTTTAAGAAACTTCAGCAGCACCACAATCAACACCACCGACACTGCCAGCACAATGCACAGCACGATGCCAAATGCGATGGGGTAGTTCGTGGCCAGCCACATCATGCCCATCACACCGCCCTCTTCCACCAGGCTCATGGCGACGTTGCTGAACGGCTCGGGGGAGGTGTTGATGGCGGCACGCGTAGTGGCCTTGGTCGCGTGCGCCGTGGCTGCCAGCGTGCCGCCCAGCAATCCTGCCACCATGCCCATGGTAGCGCTGTCGGCACCGAACACGCCTGCTGCCAGCGCCGCACCGGCCGGCACACGGATCACCGTGTGCACCATGTCCCAGAGCGAATCCACGCCCGGAATCTTGTCGGCAAAAAATTCCACAAATAGCATGGCCCCGCTACCGGCCAGCATGGCGGGGTGTTGCAACACATGCAAGCCAGCGGGCAAAGGGATAAGCCCCATATAGCCAGCGATGCCGGTGATAAACACCACCAGGTACAAGCGGATACCGCTGGCCCAGCCCAGGGCTGCGGCCAGTGCTGCTAAACCTGCCATATCCATGCCGCCAAGCGCTTTGCCCGCCGTGCCCGCCACATCGCCACCGCTGGCAAACAGGCCAGAGATCAACTGCTGTAGGTAGGGAAGAATGCTGTCCATACGGGCTCCTGGGAGTAAGTTGGTGCGCTGTACTGGCGAGTCAATGGCTTATTCCAGCCAGCTGGGTTTGCGCTTGTGCAAGAACGACGATACCCCTTCTTTGCCCTCAGAGCTAGAGCGGATGTCGGCTATTCCCGCAACGGTCGCGTCGATCAACGGTTGACTAATATCCCGCTCGGCCACGTCCTGCACCAACTTTTTGCACACTTTGACGGCATTCGGGCTGGCGTTGCACAGCGCGGTGGTGAGCTCCAGCACTTTGGCATCTAACTGGTCGGCGCCGACCAGTTCGTGCACAAAGCCGATGCGCAGCGCCTCTGCCGCATTGAAGCGCTCGGCCGTCAAAAAATAGCGGTGCGCGGCGCGCGCACCCATGGCGCGGATCACGTACGGGCTGATGGTGGCGGGAATCAGGCCCAGCTTGACCTCGCTCAGGCAGTAGTTCGCCGTATCGACCGAGACAGCCATATCGCAAGCCGCTACCAGACCCATGCCGCCTGCGTACGTATCGCCCTGCACGCGGGCCACCGTCGGTTTGGGGCATTCGTAGATCGTGCGCAGCATCTCGGCCAGCTTGGCCGCGTCGGCCAAGTTTTCAGCGCGCGAGTAGTCGGCCATTTTGCGCATCCAGTTCAGGTCTGCGCCCGCGCAAAATGCCGTACCTTCAGCCGCCAAGACAATGCAGCGTATATTGTCTCGCTGTCCCAGCTCGGCAAAGGCAGCGGTTACTTCGGCAATCACGCTGTCGTTAAAGGCGTTGCGCACATCGGGGCGGTTGAGGGTGATGCGCCCAATGTGGCCTTGCACGTCAATGATCAAGGTCGCGCTAGGGTTATGTGAGGTAGTAGTCATGACCAAAAATCCATAAAGCTCAATAAATAAAGTGGTGTAGATCGTTGATGGAAGTAACGCAAAAATTTCGCTAAAAACGCAAAAAATAAGTCTCTCAAAAAAATTGGTTTTTCTTTTTTTGCGATTTTTGGTATTTATTTTTGCGTTATTTTTCGTTACCTTTCTTCTTATGTAGTACCAGCTTCAATAGCGTTTGGCCGCTTCGTCCAGCATCACCTCCGTCGCGCCGCCGCCAATCGCCAAGATGCGGGCATCGCGCCACAGGCGCTCTATCGCGGTCTCGCGCATGTAGCCCATACCGCCATGGAACTGCTGGCAGGTGTGCAGCACTTCGTTGACGAGTTCGCCCGTCAAAGCCTTGAGCAGAGACACGTCTTGCACCACGTCCTTGCCCTGCGTGACCAGCCAGGCGCAGTGGTACATGTACTGGCGGGCCGCCCGCGTTTTGGCGTCCAGCATGGCCAGGCGCTGGCGCACGGTTTGTTTGTCCCACAGGGTGGCACCAAAGGCCGGGCGTTGGCGCACATAGTCCAGCGTGAGCTTGAGCGCCTGCGTGCAGTGGCCGACTGCCATGGCACCCAGAGCGATGCGCTCGGTCTGAAAGTTTTTCATGATCGAGTAAAAGCCCTTGCCCTCTTCGCCGAGTAAATTACCGGCGGGGATGTGCACGTTGTCCAGCACCAGCTCTGCAGTGTCGGAACTGAGCCAACCGGTCTTCTTAAGCGCACGCCCTACAGTAAATCCCGGGGTGCCTTTTTCTACGATAAAGATCGACACCGCATGGCGCGCCGTGCCCGTGCGCGCCGCGATGAAATACAGGTTGGCATGCACGCCGTTGGTGATAAACATTTTGGTGCCGTTCAGTACCCATGCATCACCGTCGCGCTTGGCCGTGCTGCGCATGCCCGCCACGTCCGATCCCGCGCCTGGCTCGCTGATGCCCACCGCCGTAATGGTCTCACCGCTGATGATGCCCGGCATATAGCGGGCCTTTTGCGCAGGCGTGCCCGCATGGTGCAGGTGCGGGCTGGCCATGTCGGTGTGCACCAGGGCGGTGATGATAAAACCCGCGTAGGTCGACTGCGACAAGGCCTCGGCAAACACCAAATTGGTCATGGCATCGGCCTCTGCGCCACCGTACTCGGTCTGGTACATCAGGCCAAACAGTCCCGCCGCACCCATCTTGCGCAGCACCTCACGCGGCACACAACCCGCGTCTTCCCAGGCCTGGGCGTGGGGCTCCACCTCGCGGGCAATGAAGCGCGCGATCTGGTCACGCAATTGGGTGTGTTCGGGGGTGTCGTAGAGGGTGGGGGTCATGATTTTAAGTTCAGTGTTGCCATACCTTGAGACCCCGCAAGGTTTCCAGTACGTCAAAATCTGCATCGCGGTGTAGGAGCGTGTGTTGATGGGTGATGCAGTAGCTGGCCAAAAGCACATCGATGGGACTGCGAATGGTGTAGCCCTGCGCCCGCAATGCGCGGTAATGTTCGGCGGCCAGCAAAGCATTGTCCAAACCACCTAGTTCAACTTGAGGCAGGGCAGACAAAAACCGCTGTGCCGCCAGCAGGTCGGGCCCATGCCGAAAACCCCGCAGCACTTCAAATATGACCAAATCAGCAGCCACTACAGTAGCATCGTTATCCGACAGCAACTGCGTCAGCTGCTGTGTGGCGGGGTTGTCTGTGCCTTTAAAAAAATCGATCCAGACGCTGGAGTCCACCAAAATCACGCCGTCTTCCTTTTACGGGTAGCGGCTTTGGGGGCGGGATGCGAAGTGGCCTTGACTACTTGCTTTTTGGCAACTCTCTCTTGGGCAACTTTCGCCCAACTTTCATCCGAGTCATCCCATACCAGCTTGCCCTTAAGAGCCATCAGGCCAGCATAGATCTTGCGCCGCGCTAGCAAACGCAAGCCCTCCTCCACGGCATCTTTCTTGGTTTTGAAATCGCCTGCCTGCATAGCCGCAGCCATCAATTGGTCGTCGATCACGATATTGGTGCGCATTCTGTGCCTCTCGATGAATGTGTATAAATTTTATAAATTATACACATTACATGCGAAACACGCCAAACTTCGGCTCCGGAATCGGCGCATTCATACTGGCGGCCAAGCCCAGCGCCAGAACGCGGCGGGTGTCTGCGGGGTCGATCACGCCGTCGTCCCAGATGCGGGCGCTGGAGTAGTAGGGATGGGACTGGGTGGCAAACTGGTCGAGCATGGGCTGTTTGAAGGCCGCTTCTTCCTGCGCGCTCCAGCTGCCGCCTTTGGCCTCGATGCCGTCGCGCCGCACGGTGGCCAGCACCGAGGCGGCTTGCTCTCCGCCCATGACGCAAATGCGCGCGTTGGGCCACATCCACAAAAAACGTGGGCTGTAAGCGCGGCCGCACATGCCGTAGTTGCCTGCGCCGTAGCTGCCGCCGACGATGATGGTGAATTTGGGGACGGTGGCGGTGGCCACGGCAGTCACCATCTTGGCACCGTGCCGGGCAATGCCTTCGTTCTCGACCTTGCGGCCCACCATAAAGCCAGTGATGTTTTGCAAAAACACCAGTGGGATTTTGCGCTGGCAGCACAGCTGGATAAAGTGCGCGCCCTTTTGCGCCGACTCGCTGAACAAGATGCCGTTGTTGGCAATAATGCCGACCATCATGCCTTCAATGCGCGCAAAACCGGTCACCAGCGTGCTGCCAAAGCGGGCCTTGAATTCGTCAAACTCGCTGCCGTCCACAATACGGGCAATGATCTCGCGCACGTCATACGGTTTGCGGGTGTCCACGGGTACCACGCCGTACAGCTCTTGCGCGGCATACTTTGGTGGCGCTATATTTTCAGTAGCTGCTCCCGCGATATTTTGTTGGGTTAGAGGCTTATTTATATTCAAATTGCGCACAATATTGCGGGCAATGCCCAGCGCATGCGTATCGTTTTGCGCCAAGTGGTCTGCGACGCCCGACAGTCGGGTATGCACATCGCCACCGCCCAAATCTTCTGCGGTCACTATCTCGCCGGTAGCCGCCTTCACCAACGGTGGGCCACCTAAAAAGATGGTGCCCTGGTTCTTCACAATGATGGTCTCATCGCTCATCGCTGGCATGTAGGCACCGCCTGCGGTGCAACTGCCCATCACCACGGCAATCTGTCCAATGCCCTGCGCACTCATCTGCGCCTGGTTATAAAAGATGCGGCCGAAATGGTCGCGGTCAGGAAACACATCGTCCTGGTTAGGCAGGTTAGCCCCGCCCGAGTCCACCAAGTACACACAGGGTAGGTTGTTTTGCTGGGCAATCTCCTGCGCCCGCAAATGCTTTTTCACCGTCATGGGGTAGTAGGTGCCGCCTTTGACCGTCGCGTCGTTGCAGACAATCATGCAATGCGCGCCATTCACACGGCCAATGCCTGCTACCAAACCCGCAGCGGGCGCGCTGTCTGTGCCATCGCGGTCAGGGTACATGCCCAGCGCTGCCAAGGGTGCGATCTCTAAAAATGGCGTGCCGGGGTCCAGCAGCATTTGCACCCTGTCCCGTGGCAGCAGCTTGCCGCGTGCCACATGCTTGGCACGGGCGGCATCGCCACCGCCGAGCTGGGTTTGGGCGATGCGTTGGCGCAGATCGTCCACCACGCTGAGCATGGCAGCGGTGTTGGCCAAAAAATCCGCCGAGCGGGGGTTGATTTGCGTCTCCAAAACGGGCATGGTGTTCTTTCAACAAAAGCGGGGCTGATTTTCGCGATACAAAAATCTAGTTGACGTTTACGTAAACGTCAACTGCTCGAATTGTGGCAGATTTCAAGCCAAAAGCGCAGGCAAATGCGCCATATTGCTGAAAATCTGCGCCGCACCCACGTCCCTCAGTGCTTTGCCATCGCCTTGGGGCACGTAAGCAAATACGCTGGCCCCAGCGGCTACGCCAGCACGCGCGCCGTTGGTGGTGTCTTCAATCACGGCGCAGCGCTCAGGTGACGCACCCAGCAGCTTGGCCGCAGCCAAATACACATCGGGGTGCGGCTTGTTGCGGGCGTGCTCCAGGCCGCTGAAGATGCGGCCTTCAAAGTAATCGATCAAGCCAATTTTGGTGAGCTGCAAAATGATCTTGCCACGATCTGCACCAGAGGCACAGGCAATGCGGCCTTGGGTTTTGGCGTGCAGCGCCGCCACGGTGTCGTGGATATGGGGCACCGCAGTCAGCCGCGCATTCAAGGCGGCATCGCGCCGGTCTCTGAACTCAGCGAGCCATTGCTGGGTCACCACCTTGCCAGTGTGCTGCTCGATCAGTGGCGCTTGGTCTATGACTGCATGGCCTACAAACGTAGCAAAGCACTCTTGCGAGCTAATGGTCCAGCCCTGTTCGATCAGCATGTCCCGCAATACTCCGTTGGTAATCGGTTCGCTGTCGGCCAGTATGCCGTCACAGTCAAAGAGGACCGCCTCAAAACGCATAAACACTCCTGAGCTATAAATTGAATTGCCATTGGATGGTTATTCTACATTTTGAATTTTTGGACAGGCATATTGAGAACCCAGACCACATATCTTCAATCGAACCCAGCAAAACCAATGCCGCAAAGAGTAGCGCCAAGTGCTTACAAATATTTCAATCCAGTTAACCCCATCAACCCCACTCGTTCGTTTCAATCTACATCACATTCAAACAGGAGTACCGTGATGAAGAAAGCATTTGTTTTGTGCGTTTTGGCTGCCGCTGCTACATGGGGCACTGGCGCATCGGCTATTGGACGCTTGGCTGACGTGACGGTGACTGACCGCAACACGGGCACCGCGCTTCCAGTGCACTATCACCAAGGGGAATACTGGGTGGCTGGAGTGCCGGGGGCTAAGTATGCGATTGATATTCGCAATGCGTCGGGCGCGCGCGTGCTGGCCGTAACTTCGGTAGACGGGGTCAACGTGGTAAGCGGCGAGACGGCCAGCACGGCGCAAACGGGCTATGTGTTTGGCGCATGGCAGCGCTACGGCATTACTGGCTGGCGCAAAGGCAATGAAGCGGTGGCGGCGTTCGAATTTACCGCCTCGCCCAACAGTTACGCCGAGCGCACAGGCCGCCCGCGCGACGTGGGCGTCATAGGCGTGGCGTTGTTTCGCGAGCGCGTGGCACCTGTGGTATCTCCAGTCTACCCACATCATTCAAGGCGTGACCGGTACTCTGAGCCCTATGCAGAGTCCTCTGCAGGTGCCGCCGCCCCTGCTGCGCCAGCACCTCTATCAGCACCTTCTGCCAGAGCGGACTCAGCCCACGGCAACTTTGGCGCTGCGGACAAACCCAGGGCTGAATCTGCTGCGCCGACTGCCCGCTTAGAGCGTGAATCAAACGATGCCAGCATGGCCAAACGCGCCGCATCGCAAGCGGCGCAACCCGCCCCCAAGCTGGGCACAGGCCATGGTGAGCGCGAAAGCTCTTACGTGAGCAATACCGAGTTCGAGCGCGAGCGCAGCACGCCCAACGAGGTGATTCGCATTCGCTACGACAGCCGCGAGAACCTGGTGGCCATGGGCGTGATACCGCAGTACCGCACACCACCACCCTACCCTCGCGCATTCCCCGACAGCCCAGTGGGCTATGTGCCTGACCCCCCTTTGTACCGATGAAGGTGAAGGCCCCCGCGATGGTCACTGCGTGTCCCGCGCCGCCCCCCCGAGGGGGTGCGCGCTGGCTTGAGGCGGACTAATGCACAATGGCGTGCATGCTAGATGGTGTCACTACGGTTAACCCAAGCGACGAGGCTTTGATGCTGCACTACGCGCAGGGCCAAGTTGCGGCATTCAACACCTTGTACGCACGGCATGAGACAAGTATGTGGCGCTATATTTACCGCAGCGTGCAAAACCACGCTACGGCAGATGAACTGGTGCAAGACGTGTGGTTTGCCATCGCGCGAGCGGCGGCCAGCTACGAGCCGCACAAGAGCGGTGCAAAATGGAAAACCTGGGCTTTCACCATGGCACACCACCGCATTGTTGACCACTGGCGCACTCTCAAATCGCACGCCAGCATCGATGCGGACGACGACGAGGCCATCCAACTGCGCGCACAGTTGATAGCCGACTCTGGCTTTGGCCCGGTACGGCAAATACAGTCGCGCGAGCAGGCCCAGGCGCTGATAGCGGCAGTAGACAGCCTGCCTACAGACCAACGCGAGGCGTTCTTATTGCAAGCAGAAGGAGATATGAGCGTGGACGAGATTGCGATGTGCCTCGGCGTAAATTTTGAGACGGCCAAGAGCCGCTTGCGCTATGCCCGTGGCAAGCTCAAAACCTTGCTAGCGCAATTTGCCGAGGCAGATGTATGACGCAAGACAAAAGCGCTCCTGCACCACCAGATGCCCTGCTGGCGCGCTACCATGCAGCCCAAGCTGCGCTGGATGCGCTGCAAGCCAATGGCCCGTCTGAGCATGCGCGCACCAATATTTTAGACCGCGCTACCAAGATTGCTACAGAATCAGTAGCTGCTCCCGCTATTAAACAGAGGGCTAGTGGCCTGATAGACACTGGAAAACCGGCAGCCAACGACCGCCAGTGGAAGATTCGCGCTCTGGCCACTGTCGCCATGTTTGGCCTCACCAGTTTGCTGCTGCACCAGTGGGATCGCGGGACACCCGAAGAGAAAGAAGTGGCATTTAGCGCTGCCCGCCCAGCGGTGGCAGAGCGCTCTGAGAGCGCGGCTGTACCAGCGCCAGCGGCACCCGCAGCGGCACCCGCAGCTGGTGCTCCCCCCAAAGCAGAACCACCCAGTGACGCAGTGACGTCCAAGAACGCGGCTAAAAGCCAGCCTGCCGTGGCCGGTGACAAGCAGGGCACCTCTGACCGCACAACACAGCCCAAGCAAAGCGCCAATGTTGCTGTGCCCAAAATGGCGCAATCCGAAGTACCATCCAGCGCCATGGGTACTTTATCCAAAGCTGTGCCTTCCAAGTCCCCGAAAGAAGATTCGGCAGTTGCAAAGTCCATAGCGCCTCCCGCCACACTGCCTACACCTGCGGCTGCTCCGGCACCTGCAGCACAAGCCCCAGCCGCCATAACCACAACGCCTAGAGAGCCAGCTATGCGCGCGGCCCCAGCGGCTAAGGCAGCGGAATACGGCGCTGCACAAAGCATGCGCCGTGAAGATGCTCCCAGCGCTGTAGCGCGCATGAAGAAATCAAATGCCGCCGATACTGAGTCGAGCATGCAAGACTACAGCGCCGCCACAGCGGGGCGCACAGCAACTTCACCTAACTATGCCCTGTTTGCAGCCATCCGCAGCGGCGACGCAGCCGCTGTGGAGCAAGCCCTGGCCAGCGGCGCTGACAAAAACGCCAAGAGCAGTGGCACTCCCGCCATCACGCTGTGCGTGCAAAGCGGCAAACTCCATTTGGTAAGGCGACTGGCCTCTGCGGGTGCTGACCTGAACGCTCCGGATGCGCAGGGCATGTTACCTTTGGCACATGCCCAAGCCATGGGTTTGGATGCCATGGTGGGCTTGCTGCTGGAGCTGGGCGCAAGGTAATTGCCTGTTTTTTTTGAACTAACTAATAAGACGTACATCAAATTAGCCCAACTAACTTTGGAGACATGTATGAAGCAATCTATTTTTCGCACAACTTGGGTGTCTGGTGCTGCTGTGATCCTTTCGGCTTGCACAGGCATGCAAGGCGGTGGCGCGCCAGCGGCCAGCGCAGGCAGCGGGCCCATGTCATTTTTTGTTACCAGTGTAGGGGCAGGCAATGGTGCTGACTTGGGCGGCATAGCCGGTGCCGACAGGCATTGCCAAACCCTGGCAACCACGGCCAACGCGGGCAGCCGCACCTGGCGCGCTTATTTAAGCGTGCAGGCCAAAGACGGCGCGGCCAACGTCAACGCCCGCGACCGCATTGGCAAGGGGCCATGGCACAACGCCAGTGGCGTGATGGTGGCGCGCGATGTAGACCACTTGCACAGCGCCAGCAACGGCATCACCAAAGCCAACGCAGTGTCTGAAAAAGGCCAAGTGATCTCTGGCCGTGGCGACACGCCCAACCGGCACGACATACTGACCGGCACCCGCGCTGATGGCACCGCCTTTGCAGGTGGCGACCCCGACATGACCTGTGGCAACTGGACACGCAGCGGCGCAGAAGGCGTAGCCGTGGTAGGCCACCATGACCGCGCTGGCCCTACGTCGGATGCTTGGGCGACCTCATGGAACTCATCGCACCAGTCCCGCGGTGGCTGTAGCCAGACGGCCCTGAAAGGCACGGGCGGCGATGGGCTGCTGTATTGCTTTGCAGCGCAGTGATGCGGTGATTTCCCTGCAAGCGGGCGGTCGATTCGAGTTCACTGCGCGGCAGATGCCGGGGCCACCGTGCTGGTGATTGTGAGGGGCGGGGGTGGTTGTGCAATCAACCCCGGCCCAATGACTTGCTCGTCCAGTCCCAGGCTGACGATGCCGCCGCCCAGTGCCCAGTCGCTATAGCGCCAGTCGCCGTCCACCTTGATCACATCCTCTGGCGTGCTCAGTTCGTCCACAGGAACGTTCTTCAGTGCAGCGGCCATAAAGTCGATCCACACAGGCAGCGCCAGTGAGGCTCCTGAGGCGTGGCTGCCCAAGCTGCGTGGCTTGTCATAGCCCAGCCACACGACAGCCACCAGGCCAGGCTGAAAGCCCGCGAACCAGGCGTCCAGCACGTCGTTGGTCGTACCCGTCTTGCCGTAAAGGTCAGTGCGCTTCAATACGGCTTGGGCGCGGGCGGCCGTGCCTGCCCGGGTGACATCTTGCAGCAGCGTATTGGTGACAAAGGCGTTGCGCTCGCTCGTCACACGCAAGGTGTCAACAGGTTTGTAGGTCGGCGCTTTGAAAACCACTTGCCCTTTACTATCGGTAATGCTGCGGATCAGCGTGGTGGGCAACAGGTAACCTCCGTTGGCCAGTACGCCGTAGGCGCTTGCCAGTTGCAGCGGCGTGGTCTCGCCCGTGCCCAGAGCCAGCGTGAGGTTGTCCGGCTGGCGCGGTACGTCAAAGCCAAAGCGCGCCGTCCACTGGCGCATGGCGGGTGCCCCGAGCAACTGCACCAGCCGGATAGTGACCAGATTTTTAGACCGCACCAGCGCCTCGCGCACGGTCACCGGGCCGTCGGTGCTACCGTCGGAGTTGCTGGGGTCCCAGTTGCCCACGTTGGCAAGTGGCATGTCGTTGACCAAGGTCTCTGGCAACACGCCATGGTCCAGTGCGGCGGCGTAGATGAACGGCTTGAAGCTGGAGCCGGGTTGACGCCAACCCTGCGTGACGTGGTTGAACTGATTTTGCGCAAAATCAAAACCGCCTACCAAGGCACGCACCTCGCCTGTGGCGGGGCTGAGCGCCACCACAGCCCCTTCCGCCTGCGGCCATTGCGTGAGCAACCATCCCTTGCTTTGCTTGAACACCCGCACGATCGAGCCGCGCTGGATGGCCAGAGCTTTGGCCGCCTTGGGGCCCAAGCCTGCTTGCACCAAGCGCAGGCCCAGCTTGTCGATTTTGATGACTTCACCAGATACCAGCACGGCGGTCACGGCCTGGGGGCTGGCCGCCGTCACGATGGCGGCGCGCAGATCGTCGTCATCGTCAACGCCGTCCAGGGCCTGGGCCATGGCGGGGTTGGTGTCAAGCCATTGGCTGGGCAGGTTTTCACTGTCCTCTGGGCCGCGCCACGGTTGGCGCTGCGCGTGCTCCATGAGG
>JAYVDN010000041.1:0-2732 GCA_043749385.1 Polaromonas sp. | reverse complement strand
AGCTAATCAGTGTGAGGACAGAGCAAGCCTTTGCGCCTAAGGCGCTTTGGGCTTGGTCTGTCCCGCACAAATAACTACTCTTATGACGCGTTCTGACCTAGTAGAAGCCTTGGCTTCGCAGTTTCACCAGCTCACCCACCGTGATGCAGAGTTCGCCGTCAAGACGATTCTGGACGCGATGGGAGATGCTTTGGTGCGTGGACACCGTATTGAGATCCGTGGTTTTGGCAGCTTTTCGGTTAATCGCCGGCCACCCCGTGTCGGGCGCAACCCCCGCACAGGTGAGTCGGTGACGATTCCCGAGAAACGTGTGCCGCACTTTAAGCCTGGCAAGGCCCTGCGCGAAGCGGTGGAAGCCAAGACCGAAGTGCTGCGTGCGGCCAACGAACTCTAAGCCCAGTGCATTCCTTTGGGCTGCATGTGTCGATAGAATAAGACTACACCACGAACATTAGACTATGCAAAAAGCGCTATGGCTGCTTCGGTGGATACTGAAGGCAGCCATTTTTTTTACCCTCTTCGCTTTCGCGCTGAATAACCAGCACGAGGTGACCGCGTATTTCTTTTTTGGCAACGCGTGGAAAACGCCGCTCATTGTTTTAGTGTTGATGGCCTTTACCGCCGGTGTGGCGGTGGGCGTGCTGGGCATGGTGCCGCGCTGGTGGCGCCACCGTCGTACCGCACGCAAGCTGACAGCGCGCGAGATGGGCGCACAGCAAAGCACCATCGGCCCCGACAGCAACCAGATGTAGCCGCATGTGCACTACCAGCCTGAGAACACCCCACCCCTATGGATATTGACCTGACCTGGGTATTGGTGGGCCTGCCACTGGCCTTTGTGCTCGGCTGGGCCGCGTCGCGGGTAGATCTGCGCCAACTGCGCAGCGAGAATCGCCGCTCACCCAAAGCCTATTTCAAAGGCCTGAATTACCTGCTCAACGAACAGCAAGACTTGGCCATTGACGCGTTTATAGAGGCTGTACAAAACGACCCCGACACCTCCGAGTTGCACTTTGCGTTGGGCAATCTATTTCGTCGCCGTGGCGAGTACGACCGAGCCGTGCGCGTACATGAGCACCTGCTCTCGCGGGGCGACTTAAAGCAAACCGAGCGTGACCGCGCGCAGCACGCCTTGTCACTCGACTTTTTAAAGGCGGGCCTGCTAGACCGCGCTGAAGACGCCTTGGCCAAACTAGAGGGCACCCGCTTCGAGCCGCAAGCGCGCTTGGCCAGACTGGCGGTATACGAGCGCACCCGCGACTGGACGCAAGCCGCGCGCATAGCGCGGCAACTGCAAGGCGCTGACCAAGGCGACTTCAGTGCCCGCATAGCGCACTACCTGTGCGAGCAAGCGCTGCCACTGGCCGTAGGTGATGAGCAAGCGCAAGAGCAAGCGCACCAGCTATTGCAACGTGCCATCGACACCGCCCCCGATGCCAGCCGCGCCCGTATAGAGCTGGCTGGCCTGCAAAGCCAAACGGGTCATCCCGATGCAGCCTACCAAACCTTGGCTGTGATCGTAGAAAAAGCGCAAGCCGCTACCCCTTTAGTTGCCACGCGCATGCAAGAACTGGCCCAGCAATGCGGCCAGCAGGCCCACGCGTTACAGCTCTTGGAGGCCGATTACGCGCAGTCACACTCCATCGATGTGCTGCAGGCCATCATTGCCTTGCAAGATGGCCGGCACAGCGCAGCACAAAGCAGCAGTGCACGCGATTTATACGTACAACATCTGGAAAAAGAATCCTCCCTGGCCGTGGCCACACGTTGGCTGTCCGGTGAAAAACTCGAACATGAGCAGTTTCACCCCCAAGTGCAGCGCGCCCTGGACAAAGCCGTGGTGCCCTTGCTGCGCTACCGCTGCGCCGCCTGCGGTTTTGAGGCCCAGCGCCACTTTTGGCAATGCCCCGGCTGCCAGGCCTGGGACAGCTATCCCGCACGGCGGATTGAAGAGCTTTAAGATGATGGTTGCAAAACTCTATACCCCAGCCGCCACCCTGTCCATCCAAAGTGTGAACTAGCCCTATGACGACACCCTCACCCGAGCTACTGGCCAGCGCCAAAGTGTTGATCGTGGGCGATGCCATGCTGGATCGCTACTGGTACGGCGCGGTAGAGCGCATCAGCCCTGAGGCTCCAGTACCGATCGTGCGCGTCACACGCGAGGAAGAGCGCGTAGGTGCCGCTGCCAACGTCGCTTACAACGCCGTATCTCTAGGCGCGCAGGCCAGCTTTATCGGCGTGGTAGGAGACGACGAGCCTGGCCGCAAGCTGGAGGCTCTTATGCTTCACACTGGCATTGGCACCCATTTGGCGCGCGATGCGGGCTTGCAAACCACCGTCAAGCTGCGCGTGATCGGCCGCTCTCAGCAACTGCTTCGTTTGGACTTTGAAAACACGCCAGACCATGATGTTCTGGCCGTGCAAACCCAAGTCTTCCAACAGTTGCTGCCCAGCCATAGCGCTGTGCTATTTTCTGACTATGCCAAGGGCGGCCTGGCCCATGTCTCCAGTATGATCGCCCTGGCCCGCAAAGCGGGTAAGCCAGTGTTGGTAGACCCCAAGGGCTCTGACTACGCGCGTTATAAAAACGCCAGTGTCATTACCCCCAACCGCGCCGAGCTACAGCAAGTCATAGGTAGCTGGCACAGCGAAGAAGAGTTGCGCACCAAGGCGCAAAACCTACGCACCTCGCTCAACTTGGACGCACTGATTTTTACCCGCAGCGAAGA
>JAYVDN010000040.1:0-6139 GCA_043749385.1 Polaromonas sp. | reverse complement strand
GCGCTGCAAAGCGGGCCAGCCGCAGGATGCGTACCGGGTCTTCGGCAAAGGCCAAGCTGACATGGCGCAGCACTTTGTCTTGGATGTCGCGCTGGCCGTGGTACGGGTCGGTCAGCTCGTAAAGGTGCAAATTGTCTAAAGAAAAATCGTCGCTAGCACTTTGGTCAATTGCGCGAGCAGCTATGGCATTGATAGTAAGGTCACGCCGCACCAAGTCCATCTCCAGCGTTACTTCGGCATCGGTATAAAAGCTAAAGCCGTGGTAGCCCTTGGCAGTTTTGCGCTCCGTGCGGGCCAGCGCGTATTCATCTTTCGTCTGCGGGTGCAAGAAGACAGGGAAGTCTTTGCCCACCGGCAAGTAGCCCTGCGCCGCCATCTCCTCAGGCGTAGCCCCCACCACCACATAGTCGCGGTCACGCACCGCCAGCCCCATAAGAGCATCCCGCACTGCGCCGCCGACCAAGTATGTTTGCATGGCTTAAGTGTAGCTCTAGGCACTCGGGTTCTTAGCCGACGGTGCTTGTAGTGTTTGGTCTGCAAAATTGTCACCAGCTAAGACCTTGCGCCGCGTGACAGAGCACTTAAGATATCGATTTAGAAAAATTTACCCGCGCCGCGTATGGAGTCTCAAATGATCAAGAACACCAGATTTGTCATAGACGTGCCCGATCTCAAAAGATCGTCGGCGTATTACCGCGATGTTTTGGGGTTTTCGGTAAGAGACTTAGGGACAGGCTGGATGCTGTATACGCTGGAGGGTTGTCTCATCATGGCGGGCGAGTGGCCGGGCCGAACGCCGGATGCTTACTTTGCCTACATTGAGATCGATGGCATTGATGCGTACTACCAGCAGCTGCTTGCGGCGAAAGCTGAGGTGCTGAAGGAACTGGTGTCTGAGCCTTGGGGCATGAGGGAATTTTTGATTCGCACGGTGGACGGGCATCGGATCATGTTTGGTCAGGATCTTGGCTAGCGCAGATGCGTCGGACTTGACGGTTGACCCTAGCTCGCAGCGCCGTCATGATGGATCCAATTCGCTGAATAGAAACGTGCCGTCGTGCTGCGTTGCTTACATCTGAGTGCCAACCAATGCCCATCAAACCCACTATCCGCCACGCTATTCCCGCTGATGCCGAATGCCTGGCCGTGCTGGCCACCCAGGTGTGGCTGCATACCTACGCCACTGATGGTATCTCTACTGTCATCGCCCAATACGTTTTGGCAGAGTTCAGTGCCACTAAGTTTGCCGCCGTTCTCGCGCAAGCGCATTCGACGGTATTGGTGGCCGAGGTGAATGGGCATACCGTGGGCTACGCATTGGTCCACACCGGCGTTGCATGCGCTGCGGATGGCCCCTGCGTGGAAGTGGCCTCGCTGTATGTGCAGGCGCATTTTGCTGGGAAGGGTCTTGGCTCGGCGCTGCTGTGCGAGTGCCAGCAGCTTGCGCTACAGCGCACGGGTAGTTCGGCTCTGTGGCTGACGGTGAACGCTAAAAACTATCCCGCCATCGCGTTCTACAAAAAGCATGGGTTGGCGCAAACTGGCACCGCTTACTTTGAGTTAGGTGGCGAGAAGCACGAGAACCATGTGCTCGTCAGTGCATCCGTTTTAGAGCAGAGTTGACGAAAAATTCTATCTTAACGCTATTATTTGAGTAGCTGCTCTCGCGATATTTTATTGGTCTACAGCCCGATTTACCTCTAAATCATCTCCATCGTACTGAGGTGCCTAGGTATCCCCAGAACGCTCAGCAACCATAGAGCTACGCTGCCAACTGCTGCACCGCAGGCGGCACGCTGTGAAGCGATGGCCCGCCTAGCACCGGCTCGATGGGGGCGGTAGCGCGTTGCCCGCCGCCGTTGCGTGTGGCGTTGTGGCCGCTGTGGCGGAACAGGCTGGCTTGCAGGCGCATCACTTCATTGAGATCACCGCTCTGCGCCAGCATGGCGCGCATCCAACTGGCACCGTTTTGCCGCGCTGCTACCAGCTCTTGCAGGTAGATGAGGGCGCGCACGCTGCCTAGCTGGGCGGCGGTGGGCATGAGCTCTTCCAGCAGGTTACCCAGGGCACTGCCCAGGTGAAAGGGCTGCTTGCTGCGCGGGTCCACCAGCATGGCCTCGTAGCCAAAGCGGCAGGCTTGGAAGCGGTTGTAGCCGTACACCCGGTAGGTGGCCAGGTCGCCTATGTGGGCATAAGCGGCATTGCCGGGCTTGATGGTCATGAGTTGCGCCGCCAGAGCCTGCACCAAGGCGGCCAGCGCAGCGGCCATTTCTACATTCAGAGGTGTGTCAAAAATGCGCACCTCCACCGTACCAAACTCGGGCTTGGGGCGAATGTCCCAGTAAAAGTCTTTCATGCTTTTGACAATGCCGTAGCTTTGCATTTCGTCAAAATAGCGGTTGAACTCGGCCCAGTTGGACAGGCGCGGCATGTGGCCCGAGAGGGGGAACACGGCCACAGCATGCAGGCGTGAGGTTTCAAACGAGGTGTCTTCACCTGCCGCATAGGGGCTGGCGGCTGACAGCGCGATGAAGTAGGGGATGTAAGGGGCCAGCATGTGGGTGAGCTGGATGGCTGCGTCGCCGGTGGGGCAGCCAATATGTACGTGCTGGCCGAACACGGTGAACTGCTTGGCCAAATAGCCATACAGGTGCGAGGTGTTGAGGAAACGCTCGGTGGGGTAAATACGCCGGTCTTTCCACACGCTCACGGGGTGCGCGCCACCACCGGAGATGTCAATGTTGAGCTTGTCGCCCGCCTCGCAAATGGCGTCGCGCAGTTGGCGCAGCTCTTCCAGCAAGGTGTCGTAGTTGCTGTGGATGCCGGTGTTGAGCTCCACCATGCTCTCGGTGATCTCGGGGGTGATGCGTTTTTGCAGTGCGGGTTTGCGGTGCAGCAGGTTGATCAGATCGGGTGCGTCGCGCGACAAGGCAAAGTCGCGGGCGTTGAGCAATTGAAGTTCGAGTTCTACGCCCATGGTGAGCGGGCGGGAGGCGGTGTAGGACAGCATGGGCAGGGGCCTTAAAAATACAAAAATTCTCGAGATACTTTGAAAGTTTGATGGGCTAGCCCATGGCGTGGACATCGCCCCGGTCTCTGCGCAGGTCACCAAGCAACTCGGCATGCGTGTCGATCCGCAGAGCCTGCACGCTGGACTGCGTTTGCAAGCCCGAGTAGTCAGTGGGCGCAGCTATTGGCTGCACTGGGCCAGGCTCTACTTCGCGCATGCCGCGCAGCACCGCTCGCATCATCCACGGAGCGAACACGTCGCTGATGCACAGCATCAACAACACCGCATGGGACAAGCTGGCGTAGGGCGCAGCCAGTGCACTGGCTGCCATAGCCCAAAAAACCAGGCCGGTCATGGACAGCGGTTGCAGCATCAACCCCAAGGCCAAGCCCTGCACCCAGCGCAGCCCTGCCCAGCGCGCAGTGAGGGTGCAAACAAGCACCTTGGCACATACACGGATAAGCATCAACAGCGCGGCCAGCACCAGCACCTGAATGTTCAGCGCCGCGCCTGCTTGCTCAGGTTGCAGCCCCGCCCATTGCAGCCAAGGCAGGCTGGCCCCAGCCACCAAAAACATCAGCACTTGGGCCAGTTGGCTCAGGCCTGCTCCCACCCCGGAGTTATCGCCCATATGGGCCAACGCAGCTCGTCTTCGCATGCTAAGGCCCAGAGCCAAACAGGCCACCAAGGCAGGTGCCGTCAGCCACTGCGCGAGACCCACTGCAATACATACGGCGCCCAGCATACTCAGCCATGGCGCGCGGTCTGGCGCGTTACTTGGTGTGTTGGGTGCACTTGCGGCACCCACCCGACGAGTCGCACCTGAACGCAGCCGCGACAATAGCCAACCCAGTGCAAAGCCAATGGCCATGCTGCCTGCGGCCTCCCAAAGCGGCAGGGCTAACTCCAAGCCACTACGCAGCACCGACCCACTGGCCAGCACGCCCACCGAGTTTTGCGCAGAGCCCAGCACACCCGGGTTAAACAGGGCCTCCTCGCCTTGGGCGTAAGCACCCACTAAAGACAGCACCAGTGGCAAAGTAATGGCCGTCAGCACGGTGTTGATGCTGCCCAAATGCAGCGCGCGCTCCGTGACCTGCCCCTCAGCACGCCATTGGGGCAGCAAGGTAGACAGCATCACTGGAGAGCTGTGCGCCGCCAATGTAGCGGCCACCCCAGCAGGTAGCCATGCCAGCCCCAAGCTGCGCAGTGCCAGGGCAGCCAGCGCCCACGTGAGCGCGTATTCCAGCACAGCGGTGAAAGCCAACGCTTTGTTGCGTAGCAGCCAGCGCAGGTCTATACGCTGGCCCAGCTCCACCAGCACCCAGCCCAGTGCTAAGTCAAATATCCACGACAGGCTGAGCAGGGTAGCCAAGGTACTAGGTGTGCCTTGGCCCAGCGCGGCAGCACCATTTGAGGCTCCGCTAGCCACAGAGGCCAGCACTGGCTGGCCCATCCACACCTGCGCCCACACCAGCGCAATACCAAACAGCGCACCACACAACCAGTAGCCCAAAGTGCGCGTCATGCCGGCGCGCTGCAATCGCTCGCCCAGCCACACAGCTATCAGCAAGGCAAAACCTACCCAAGCCGATGTAGGAAGTGTGGGTAACGCAGGGACGCGACCTGCTAGATCGCTCACAAAATCAATCCATTGAGAAGGCAGTAGTTCCATCCCTCCACCTTACCTGCGCAGCCGGTTACCAGGCGGCAAAAGATGTAAGAGCTGTAATGCAGCGGTTACTGGGCGTGTGCCATCCGCTACACTCTGCGCTACGGTTTTAGTAGCTTTTCCCGCGATATTCTATGGGCTTGCAGGCCAAAGAGACACTAAAAAAGCCGCTCGAAGGCGGCTTTTATAATAAGCTAAGGGACAATCAGGCAGAGAACGATGACCCACAGCCGCAGGTGCTGGTAGCGTTAGGGTTCTTGATAACGAACTGGGCACCTTGCAGGTCTTCTTTGTAGTCGATCTCGGCACCGATCAGGTACTGGTAGCTCATGGCGTCGATGAGCAGCGACACACCATTTTTGCTCATGGTGGTGTCGTCTTCGTTGGTGATCTCGTCGAAGGTAAAGCCGTACTGGAAACCCGAGCAGCCGCCGCCTTGCACAAACACGCGCAGCTTCAGGTCCGGATTGCCTTCTTCGGCGATCAGGTCGGCCACTTTGGCTGCTGCGCTGTCGGTGAAGACGATGGGGGCAGGCATTTCGCTTAAATCGGGGGAATGGATGTGTTCAGCAACAGCGCTCATAGCAGCTCCTAGGGTTGGCAATAATCAATGGGGTAATAGTACAGCAAAACGCTCAGGTATGCCCATGCAGGGGCATTCGCCATTGGCTCAATGGTTATTGGCCGCCAGCTTGAGTACGGGCTTATCGTCCATGCCCACGCCCAGCATCGGGCGCAACTGGCCGGTGATGGTAGCGCCCTGGTGCATTTCCAAGGCTTTGTAATGCACATCGCCCTCAATGCGGGCTTTAGGCTGCAACTCTAGCAGTTCGCTGGCGTGCACTGGGCCCTGCACAAAACCGTTGATGATGACGTGGTCGGCATGGATCTGGCCCACCACATGGGCGGACTCACTGACTACCAAAATGCTGCGTTTATCTTCGTTGGCACGCAAATCGCCCACTACCGACCCGTCTATGCGCAGGCCATCGGTGAAGGTCATATTGCCGCGAATCTCACTGCCAGGGGCAACTAGGCTGCGAATAGGGGGTTGTTGTTTTTTACCAAACATGTCTTTATTCCTCAACGAGTATGTACTTACTTTGTGTTTAACTGCCGTGGTCGCTAGTTCTACAGCTTGACGCTGTGTACTGCCCGGGTGGCTGAACCCTCAGTCACTTTGGCAGATAACGTTTTTACCACGACTTGGGGGGGCAGGTCTACCACCCCTTCCAGCCGCCGGTATTGCTTGAACTGCAAGTTTTGCACGCCGCCGGGCATGGGCATCGACCAAGGTTTGCCAGCTAGGGTGCCACTCAACGTCAGCTCCAGCTTGCCGTTAAAGTCAGGCGCGTTTTTGCTGGGCTGGATCACCAGCACCTGCCACTTGATTTGTGCGCCACCGCCCAGCTGCTCGGCCTGCATGCCGCGAATAGCAATGGCCTCAGCACCGGCGG
>JAYVDN010000039.1:0-4039 GCA_043749385.1 Polaromonas sp. | reverse complement strand
CTGTGCATAACTTTCTGAAACTTTCACTTGAACTCCCTGAGACTAAGCATACAAGGAGCCCGAAGGGCGGGGGACAGCCGCGGAGCTGTGCACACCAAGTGCCGGAGCGAGCACAGAACTGAACCAGCTGCGTTGATTTTCGAGCAGCATAGCCAGTATCGTAGCGTTGCATAATTTGACATAAACAGTAAACAGGAAACCATATGACTAGCACCGAACTCCCCATCAGCTTTGCCGACATCAGCGCCGCCGCTGCCCGCCTCAAAGGCATCGCGCACCGCTCGCCCGTGCACACCAGCAGCACAGCCAACGCACGCACCGGTGCCGAGCTGTTTTTCAAATGCGAAAACTTCCAGCGCATGGGCGCGTTCAAGTTTCGCGGTGGCTACAACGCGCTGGCGCAGTTCACGCCCGAGCAGCGCAAGGCCGGTGCTATCGCGTTTTCGTCAGGCAACCATGCGCAGGCGGTGGCGCTGTCGGCCAAGCTGCTGGGCATGCAGGCCGTCATCGTCATGCCGCAAGACGCACCCGAGGCCAAAATTCGCGCTACCCGCGAGTACGGTGCCGAGGTGATTTTGTTTGACCGCTACACCCAAGACCGCGAAGCGTTAACCAAACAAATCGCCACCGAGCGCCGCATGACTTTGATACCGCCCTTCAACCACACCGCCGTGATGGCAGGGCAGGGCACCGCTGCGCTGGAGCTGATTGAAGACGTGGGCACGCTGGACATTTTGCTGGTCTGCATGGGCGGCGGCGGCCTGACGTCGGGCTGCGCGGTAGCGGCAAAGCACCTGTTGCCACACTGCGACGTGTATGGCGTGGAGCCACTGGCAGGCAATGATTTTCAGCAAAGCTTTCGCAGTGGCCAGATCGTCAAAATCGACGTACCCAAAACCATCGCCGATGGCGCGCAAACCCAGGCCCCCGGTCCACTCACCTTTGCGGTGTGCCACGCTTTGCTCAAAGACGTGCTGACTGTAGACGACGCAGCTTTGGTCAACACCATGCGCTTTTTTGCCGAGCGCATGAAGATGGTGATCGAACCCACGGGTGGCCTGGCCGCTGCCGCTGCCATGCTGGGTGACAGCGAAGGCAAGCTCGATGTGAAAGGCAAGCGTGTCGGCATCATCGTCAGCGGCGGCAATGTAGACCCCGCTTACTACGCCAAACTGCTGCGGGACGGCGCGTAGCACGATAAGCCGTGGCGTGCTCTGCCCAGATGGGCTACAGTGTGCCAAACCACCGCAACAAAAAGGCCCCTATGTTCAGGCTAGACCAAATGATGAAATGGGCGCTACTGTGTGCCTTGGTGGCGCTGTTGGCTGCTTGCGGCACGCCCCATGCCACCATGAAAAACGTGACCGGCCAGGACGTTATGCTCTTGGGCCATGACCCGGTGGCGTACTTTACCAAAGAGCAAAGTGTGCGCGGCAACCCGGTGTTCCAAACCACGCTGCCGGGGCGCACTTACTACTTTTTGAACCCTGAGCACAAACGCCTGTTTGATGCTGCACCCGAGAAGTACGAGCCGCAGTATGGCGGTTTTTGTGCCAGCGGCGCCGCCTATGCGCTCAAGCTGGGCTCAGACCCGACAGAGTGGCACATCATCCACGGCAGGCTGTACATTTTTGGCGATGTGATGGGCCGCACGGCCTGGGAGCTAGACCCCACCTGGAACATCCAGCATGGCGATGAGGTGTGGCCCGAGGCCAAAGACGCGGGCTGGCGTGGCCAAACGCTCAAGCGCTATATCAACAAAGTGTCTTGGTACAAAAACACGGCTGACATTCACCGCGAGTTTGAAGCCAAATACCCTGGTAAGCCGTTGCCGAAGTTCAATGTAGGGAGTATGTGGCAAAACCTGTTTACCAAAGGCCCCGGCTGGCGCGCCCGGGAGGGCTTTGGCGGCCAGCCCGCCGTGGGCTTGGTGGGCGACGACCCATGCCCCGTAGCCTGCATAGGCCAGGCCTCCAAGTCGTTTGGGCAGAACTAAACGTTTTGCATCAGCTAGCGTGGGCTTCCAGCTCTTCGCTCAGCACCATCCACTGTTCTTCAGCCTGGGCAAGTTCAACGTCTACTACTTTGAGTCGCTTGGCCGCTACCGCAAGATCAGCGGGTGGTGGGGTTTGGGATAGCTTGGTGTGCAGTGTGCTTTGCTCGGCTTGCAGCTGGGCTACCAGGGTTTCAGCTTGCAGCAGTTTCTTTTTGATGTTTTGGCTTGAACCGCCCGAAGATGGTGCGCGAGCAGCTGCGGTTTTGCTAGCGACAGGTGCAGCAGGTGCTGCTGCAATTGGCGTGGCTGCCACGGGCGCTTGTTCAGCGCGTTCCACTTTCGCCTCTTCGCGCAAGCGCTTGGACTCGTCCAGCAAGTAACGCTGGTAGTCGTCCAGATCGCCATCAAACGGGGCTACTACGCCACGGCCTACCAGCCAGAACTCGTCGCACACCGAGCGCAGCAAGGCCCGGTCGTGGCTGACCAGCATCACGGTGCCTTCAAACTCATTGAGCGCCATGGCCAAGGCCTCGCGGGTGGTCAAGTCCAGGTGGTTGGTGGGTTCGTCCAGCAGCAACAGGTTCGGGCGTTGCCAGACCATCATGCACAGCACCAGGCGGGCTTTTTCGCCACCGCTCATGGTGCCTACGGCCTGCTTGACCATGTCGCCGCCAAAGTTAAAGGCACCCAAAAAGCCGCGCAAGTCTTGCTCTTTGCCCGACTCGCCGGCAAAGCCTGCCGCCGCGTGCTCTTTGGCCAGGCGAATCATGTGCTCCAGCGGCGTGTCTTGTGCGCGCAGTACATCCAGCTCCTGCTGCGCAAAGTAGCCAATGCGCAAGCCTTTGCCTTCGGTGACGGTGCCAGACAGGATATTGAGGTCACGCGCGATGGTTTTCACCACGGTAGATTTACCTTGCCCGTTGGCACCCAAAATACCAATGCGCTGGCCTGCCAGCACCGACTTGCTCACGCCGCTGACAATGGTTTTAATGCCTTCGTCGGTATGGTAGCCAAAGCTGGCATCCGAGATCGCCAGCATCGGGTTGGGCAGGTTGGCCGGTTCTTTGAACTCAAAGTTAAAGTCGGCGCTGGCCAGCAGCGGCGCAATTCTCTCCATGCGGTCCAGCGCTTTGACGCGGCTTTGCGCCTGCTTGGCCTTGCTGGCCTTGGCCTTGAAGCGGTCAATGAACTTTTGCAAGTGGGCAATTTTGTCTTGCTGCTTGGCAAAAGCCGATTGCTGCAAAACCATTTGCTGCGACTTGAGCTCTTCAAACGCGCTGTAGTTGCCGCCGTAGCGGTTGAGCTGGGCGTTGTCGATGTGCACCGTGGTGGTGGTAATGGCATCCAGAAACTCGCGGTCGTGGCTGATGACCACCATGGTACCGGGGTAGCGCTTGAGCCAAGCTTCCAGCCACACCAGCGCGTCCAGGTCCAAGTGGTTGGTGGGTTCGTCCAGCAGCAGCAGGTCGCTGGGGCACATCAGTGCGCGGGCCAGCTGCAGGCGCATGCGCCAGCCGCCCGAGAAGCTGTTGACAGCCTCATTCAGCTCGTGGCTCTTAAAGCCCAGGCCCAAGATCAAGGCTTGCGCGCGTGGCACAGCGTCGTGCTCGCCTGCGTCGGCCAGGTCGGTGTAGGCGTGGGCGATCTGCATGCCTGCGTCCATGTCGTCAGGGTCTAGCGCGTGCGCTGCTTCGGCTTTGGCCAGCTCGGCGCGCAGTTCGGTCAGGCGGGTGTCGCCTTGCAACACAAAATCGGTGGCGCTGTCGTCGGTCTCGGGCATGTTCTGCTCTACCTGGGCCATGCGCCACTGGGTGGGCATGTAGTAGTCGCCGCCGTCCTCGTGCAGGGTGCCGTTAAGCAGGCCAAACAGGCTGGACTTGCCCGCGCCGTTGCGCCCGACCAGGCCCAGCTTTTCACCGGGGTTGATGGTCAATGTAGTCGCGTTGAGCAGCACTTTAGCGCTGCGGCGCAGGGTAATATTTTTAAGGGTGATCATGAAAGGCCTGGAGGCGCATGCAGCAGGGCGCTGCTAAGGGTTACCCC
>JAYVDN010000038.1:0-5638 GCA_043749385.1 Polaromonas sp. | reverse complement strand
ACTTTTTAGGTGCGAGCTCCTAAATTAAGGTACAGGCTCTACAGCGCGCTCGGGTTTACGCGCAATTGCCCATTCACGGTCTTTGTGCACAATGTGTGTCTCGCGCATTTTTGTTTGCATAATTTATTTCAGGAGCACAGCATGCAGTATTTCATTACCGGGGCCACTGGCTTTATTGGTAAACGATTGGTCAAAAAGCTCTTGGAGCGCAAAGGCTCGGTGGTGCACTTCTTGATCCGCAAGGAAAGCGAGAAAAAAGTAGCCGGCCTGCGTGAGTACTGGGGCGTCAGTGCCGCCCGCGCCGTGCCCGTGTTTGGCGACCTGACCACCAAAAAGCTCGGCGTTTCTGCCGACGACATCAAAAAACTCAAAGGCCAGATCGACCATTTCTATCACTTGGCTGCGGTGTACGATTTGAGCGCAGACGAGGAAAGCCAGGTCGCCGTCAACATCGACGGCACCCGCAACACGGTCGAGTTGGCTAAAGCCATCGACGCAGCCCACTTTCACCATGTCTCGTCCATCGCCGCTGCGGGCCTGTACGAAGGCGTGTTCCGCGAAGACATGTTTGACGAAGCCGAAAACTACGAGCACCCGTACTTTCGCACCAAACACGAGTCTGAAAAAATCGTGCGCAAGGAATACAAAGGCGCGTGGACGGTGTACCGCCCCGCCATGGTCGTGGGCGACAGCCAGACCGGCGAGATGGACAAGATCGACGGGCCTTACTACTTCTTCAAATCCATCCAGCGCATTCGCCAGTTGCTACCGCCCTGGATGCCGATGATTGGCCTGGAAGGCGGGCGCGTCAACATCGTGCCGGTGGACTTTGTCGTTAACTGCCTGGACTTCATCAGCCACAAAACTGGCATCGTCAAAAAATGCTTCCACCTGGTGGACAGCGAAGGCTACCGCGTAGGCGATGTGCTGGACATCTTCAGCAAGGCCGGTCACGCGCCCAAGATGAACCTGTTTGTCAACGCTGCGCTGCTCGGTTTTATCCCCAAGAGCGTGACCAAGACGCTGATGTCCATCAAGCCCGTGCGCCGGGTGAAAACCGCAGTGCTGAAAGACCTGGGCCTGCCCGAGGATATGCTGACCTTCATCAACTACCCCACGCGCTTTGACCGCCGTGATCTGGATCTGATTTTGAAGGGCTCGAACATCGAGTGCCCGCATCTGAAAGACTACGCCTGGCGTCTGTGGGACTACTGGGAGCGCCACCTCGATCCCGACTTGTTCATCGACCGCTCGCTCAAAGGCACTGTGCAAGGCAAGGTAGTGCTCATCACTGGCGGCTCGTCCGGCATTGGCCTGGCCAGCGCACACAAGTTTGCCGAGGCAGGCGCCACTACCATTATCTGCGGGCGTGACCAGGACAAACTGGACGAAGCGCAAAAAGAAGCCAAGGCCAAGGGCTATCAATTCGTCTGCTATGCCGCCGACATTGCCGACATGACGGACTGCGACCGCTTTACCAAGCTGTTGATCGCCAACCATGGCGGCGTGGACTTTTTGATCAACAACGCAGGCCGCTCAATTCGCCGCGCGATTGAAAACAGCTACGACCGCTTCCACGATTTTGAGCGCACCATGCAGCTCAACTATTTTGGCTGCATCCGAGTCACCATGGGCCTGCTGCCTGCCATGACAGCCAAAAAGAAGGGCCATATCGTCAACATCAGCTCGATCGGTGTGCTCACCAACGCGCCGCGCTTTAGCGCCTACGTGGCCTCCAAAGCCGCGCTGGACGCCTGGACGCGCTGCGCCAGCAGCGAATACTCGGACCAAGGCGTCAGCTTTACCACCATCAACATGCCGCTGGTGCGCACCCCGATGATCGCGCCTACCAACATCTACAACAACGTGCCCACGCTCTCGCCCGAAGAGGCCGCCGACATGGTGGCCACAGCCTGCATCTCCAAGACCGTGCGCATCGCTACGCGCCTGGGCATCACTGGCCAGGTGCTGCACGCGCTGTTCCCGCGCATCATGCAGATCGTGATGAACACCAGCTTTCGCATGTTCCCGGATTCGTCTGCCGCCAAGGGCGAGAAAACGGCCAAACCGCAATTGAGCGCCGAGGCGGTGGCCATGCAGCAGATGATGCGCGGCATCCACTTTTAAAGGCTGAAACATGACTACGCCAATTCGTAATTTTTGGGCCAGCGCTGCGCTGGCTATTGCCGCTTCTCTGGCTGCCCCAATGGTGATGGCCAGCACTGCGCAAGCAGCTACTTTTTCAGTAGCTAGTCGCGTGATGGATATTAATGCTAAAAGCGAAACAGGGTCTAAAAAACCGCGCAAAAGCAAGGCCAGCAAAAAATCCAAACGGGGTAACATCAGCTTCAATGACGGCTCCGCCGAGAGCCGTTCTGAGCGCGACCGGCGTCTGTCGCGCGAATGCAAAGGCCGCTCCAATTCTGGAGTATGCGAGGGCTACACGCGATAGCGGTAAATGTGCAGTTTTTCTCAAATTCGATAGATTTTTGATGGGTTACGTGATAATTTTCACGTAACTTTAGTGTTATCTTCACGCCACTTTCAGATTCTTGTGTTGCGTCATTGCGCAGCAGATGTAATACGTATGTGTGTAATGAATTGGCAACTCTATGAAAAATCTAAACAGCTTACTTGGTTTGATGGTGTGGGTGACGATGCCATCGTTTGCGTTGGCGCAGTCTGCGCTGGTGCCTGCCCAGACGGATGACAAAAACACCATCCGCATCGGAGCGATCTTTCCGCTCACTGGCGGTTCGTCAGACATGGGCACCAGTGCCCGCATGGGTGCGCAGGTGGCGGTGGACCAAGTAAACCAAGAGCTGGGCGGCTTGCTGGGCCGCAAGGTGCACTTGGTGGTGCGCGATGACGCAGCCACACCAGACACCGGGCTCAAGCACGCAGAAGACCTGGTGCTGAAAGAAAAAGTGCATGCTACGGTGGGCTTTTGCAACTCGGGCGTAGCCATGAAGGCGCTGGACGTGTTTCAAAAGAACAAGCACCCCTTGTTGGTGACCTGCGCCACAGGCTCCGCCATTACTGGCAAATACCCCGCAGCCGAGAGCTATGTATTTCGTACCGCTGCGCGCGACCAATTGCAAAGCCAGTTTTTGGTGGACGATATTGTCAAGCGCCAGCTCAAGAAAGTAGCACTGCTGGTGGACGACTCTGGCTATGGCGACGCGGGCCTGAAAGACCTGGAAGCCGCACTGCAAAAAGCCGGGCTGCCAGCGCACAAGGTGCTGCGCTTCAAGGTGGGCGTTAAAACACTGCTGGAAGAGGTGAAACAGCTCAAAGACTCCGGCGCCGACGCCTTGGTAGGCTGGACGGTAGGCCCCGAGCAAGGCGTGATTGCGGCCAGCCGCGCCGCTGCCAAATGGGACGTGCCACAGTTTGGCCCCTGGGGCTTGTCGCATGCCTCGGCGCTGAGCGGTTCTGGCGGCGCTGCCAACGGTACGCTGATGGTGCAGACCGTGCTGCCCAATGTGGGCCTGGAGCGCCACGCCAGCTTTTTGCGCGGCTATGCCAAGCTGTCGAAAGAACTGCCCATCGGCTCGATGATGGCCGCAGCGCAAAGCTACGACGCCGTCAACCTGCTGCTGCGCGCGATGTTTCAAACCCAGAGCGATCTGTCGGGCCCGCGTATTAAAAATGCCTTGGAAAATTTGGGTAAACCGTACTACGGCGTGGTCACCACCTACGTCAGCCCGTTCAGCAGCAAAGACCATGACGCTATTTCAGCCAATATGCTGTGGCTGGGCACCTGGGCCAACGGAGAGCGGTCTTACGCCTACAAAGAAGATGCCGCCAAGGCGGTGGTGCTGCGCCGTAAAGAATAGCGCCAAAGAGCATGCTGCGCCGCAGGTGCAGCCGCAAGACTAGACCAAGCCCAGTGTCTCAATGCGCTCTTTATGCGCCGTGAGCGAGCGGGCCGCCACCGGCCAGAGCTTTTCGGGCACGTCATCGTAGGCCAGCGGCACTAGCTCTTGCACGGTGGCGCCCGGTTTGGCGCGCATGGCGGCCAGCACCTTGGCTTCGCGTTTTAGGCGATGGGCTTTGAGATGGGTAATCACCCGCTTGGCTCCACCTGTATGGTCAGCGCCGTCGCAGTGGGTCAGCACATAGCCGTGGGCGGGCAAAATGAAGTCTATTTGGTAGGTATCGCAGGCTTGGGCCAGCGTGTCTAGCGACGCGAGGTAGGCTGTCATGTCGCCGTCAGGCGGGTCGATCACGGTGGTGCTGCCGTTCAAGATATGGTCGCCACTGATCAGCAGGCCGTCTTCTTGCAACACCAGGCACAGATGGTTGGCCGCATGGCCGGGCGTGTGGATGACCTTGAGTGTGATTTTGGAAGAGTTTTTGCCCCTAAGACCCCTAAAGTATTGCGAGAGCAGCTCATTGTTTTCTAGCGCAATATCGGGGTCGAAAAACGCAGAGTCGCGCGCGGTGGGGGCACTGGGGATGCCCAAGATAGGGCACATATGCCGCGCAAACTCGCCCATCAAATCACCTGGCACCGTATTGGTGGCCTCTACCACCGCCGCTTGCAGGGGCTGGGCTGCGGGCGAATGGTCGGCATGCGAATGCGTGCACACAATGGCGTTGATATCGCCCTGCGTGGCTTGCAAAATGCGCTGAATGTGGCCTTTGTCGTTGGGCCCGGGGTCCACCACCACATAGCCCGTGTCTGCCGTGCCGATGATGTAGGTGTTGGTGCCCGGCCCGGTCATCATGCCGGGGTTCGGGGCGGTCAGGCGCATCACATGCTGTAGCAGGGGCACAGGCTGGGTGTGCTGCCAATCCAGGGTGTGCACAATTTGCCCGTCTGGGCACACCATGGCCAGCTCGCCAAAGGCGCTCTCGTGCTCCATAAAGCGGGCTTCCTTGCCATTTACAAGGCCGGCGCGCGGGCAACTGGTCCACAGCGGCTGCTCACTGGCACACTCTTGCAGCACGGCGTCTACCGTGCCAAAGCCTAGCAGGCGCTCCAAGGTGCGGATGGTAGGGAAAATGATGAAAAAATCGTTCGCCGCATGGCGCGCTAGCGCATCTGCCGGGCGGATCCATTCGGGCGCAAACTGCTCGGCCTCATCGGCCACCGGGTGCTGGCCTTGCGGCATACGGGCCACCAAGAACGGCACGTCAAAGCGGCGCGGCAGATCGCGGTCGGTGATCCAATGGGCCAACAAAAATACCGAATCGGCCGCTAAAGTGTAACCGTGGGCTTGCATTTGCGCATAAAAAGGCGCGCTGCGGCCCAAGGCATTCACCTCGGTTTGGCCACACCAAGTGCCATCTTTTTTGCGCGCTAACAAGATGCCCAATTCTTCAAAGCTCTCGCGTATCGCAGCCAGTGCCTCAGTGCAGCGGGCATCCGTCTGACTAGCGCGGCGCGCTACCAATTGCGTAGCTGCACTGGCAATATTTTGTGGGGCTAGCGCGTGTTTGGCATCTAAATCGTCAATGCCCCCGCCCGGAAACACATAAGCCCCTGGTGCAAAGCTAGCCGTCATTGAGCGGCGTGTCATGAGCACTTCGATGCCATGCGTGGTGTCACGCAAAAGCAGTACGGTGGCAGCCTGGCGCAGGGCTGCGGCAGGGCGGGGTTCGTGGAGATTTTGACTAATTCTGACCATAC
>JAYVDN010000037.1:0-1903 GCA_043749385.1 Polaromonas sp. | reverse complement strand
TCGCGCCAATGTCGGCATTGACCGCCAAGGCAATCGGCGGGCCGCCCAAGATGGCGATGTGGCTGAAGTCTTTGATCGGGTCAAAGGCCTTGGGGTTTTCTGCTGGGGCAATGACATGCGAGCCGATGCCAGAGACCACCAAGTTGTAGCCGTCCGGCGCGGTTTTGGCCACCTGCTGCGAGCCGATGATGCCGCCTGCGCCGCCTTTGTTTTCAATCACAAAGGGCTGTTTGAAGATGTCCGTCAGGCCCAGGCTGACCATGCGGCCCAAGGTGTCCGAGCTGCCGCCGGCGGCATAGGGCACCACGATCTTGACGGCGCGTTGCGGCCAGGCGGCCTCTTGCGCCCAGGCGGTGTGGGGGAAGAGGGCGGTAGGCGCGCTGGCGGCGCACAGTTGCTGGATAAATCGACGACGGGTCACTGGCATGTCCTTAATAGCTCGCACGCAGCTATTTCGTGGTGTTGAGCCGACTTTATGAAAGCACTGAATATCCGCGAAGCGAAGGCTTCTGTCAACTATAGAGAACCGACGTTCCGCATAAAGGAAAGAAGGGGTTGACAAGCGATTGTTGACTCAGGGAGGTGTCGCATCACCAGAGCTTGAGGAACGGGCAGTGTAGCTAACGCTATTTAATAGATAGCTGCTACCGCGATATTCTATTGGCTTGCAGGCCGATTACTATCTTAAAAAACAACAAAATCGCTGTTTTGGAGCGTTTGGAAAGCTCTGGGAGCATGAAAATCGGTTGAAAATCGCGAATGTGCCGATTTTAGAGCCGTTTTTGAGGTGCTTATCGGGCTGTAGGCCAATAGAATATCGCGGGAGCAGCTATGAAATATGTAGTGCATGTTTTGGCAAAAAGTTCACGCCATGGCAGCCATCACGCAGGTCCGAGAGCATCGCCCCTGCAGAAATGCGCTGTAAATCAAGCGCATGCAGCCTCCAGCGCCTCGATAAACATCTTGGCGACGTCAAACCCCGCCTGGTCGTTGATCTCTTGGAAGCAGGTAGGGCTGGTTACGTTGATTTCGGTCAGGCAGTCGCCGATGATGTCCAGCCCTACCAGCATCAGGCCACGCGCCGCCAGCGTGGGGCCTAGCGCCTCGGCAATCTCCCAGTCGCGTGGGCTGAGGGGCTGGGCCACACCTTTGCCGCCCGCCGCCAAATTGCCACGTATCTCAGTGCCTTGCGGAATGCGTGCCAAACTAAACGGCACGGGTTTGCCGCCAATTACCAGCACGCGCTTATCGCCCTGTGTGATGGCGGGAATAAACTTTTGCACCATCAAGGTTTGCGCACCGTCTTTGTTCAGCGTCTCGATGATGCCGCCCAGGTTCAGCGCGTCGTCTTTCACGCGGAAGATGCCCATGCCGCCCATGCCGTCCAGCGGCTTCAAAATAATGTCGCGGTGCTCGGCGTGAAAGCGTTTCACGTCTTCGGCATCGCGCGTGACCAGCGTGGGGCTGATGAAGCCTTGGAACTCCATGATGGCCAGTTTCTCGGGGTGGTCGCGCAGGGCGCGGGGTTTGTTAAACACCTTGGCCCCTTCGCGTTCGGCTTGCTCCAGCAGGTGGGTGGCGTAGAAGTACTCGCTGTCAAAAGGCGGGTCTTTGCGCATCAGCACTGCGCCAAAGTCCTTTAGAGCGTGCGGGCGCTCTTGGGGCGCTGACTGCTTGGCGGTAAACCAAGTGTCGGGTTTGCCTGTGAGGGTGATATCACGCACAAAGGCAGTCACGGGGCTGCCTTGCTGCCACATGATGTCTTTTTGCTCGCAGGCGGACAGCGTGTGCCCGCGCCTTTGTGCCTCGCGCATCATGGAGAAGGTAGTGTCTTTGTAGATTTTGAAAGACTCAAGCGGATCGGCAATAAATAGGATGTGCATAGGTGAGAGTGTGCCTCAGT
>JAYVDN010000036.1:0-2052 GCA_043749385.1 Polaromonas sp. | reverse complement strand
GGCGTGGGCCGTGGGCACATCGCTGAACAGCAGCCAGCCCATCAGCGCCGACCACACCAGCTCTAAAAACTTGAGTGACGGGGTGGCGGAAATGTCAGCTTTTTTAAAGGACCGGGTAATGCAGTAATGCCCCGCGCTGCCCAGCACCCCGCTGAGCAAAAAGCCCGCCCACTGCCAGGCGCTGGGCGCGGCCCAATGCAGCAGTGCCATAGGCAGGCTCAGTAAAGTGACGGTGATGGCCTGCCACACCAAAATGGTGCCGGTGGTCTCGTACCGGGTGAGGGCTTTGGTAACCAAGAACGAAGCCGCAAACAAAGGCGCTGACGCCAGCATGAGCAGGTGGTACCAGCCCGAGCTGCCGCCGCTAGCGCCCACGGCACCCGCGCCAAACTGCGGCCCCACCACAATCATCACCCCGGCAAAGCCCAAGGCCGTAGCCAGCCAACGCTCCCAGCGCATGGGTTCGCGCAAAAACACATAGGCCCCCAGCATGATGAACAGCGGCGTGCTAAAACCGATAGCTGTCATATTGGCCAGCGGTATCTGGGGCAGGGCGGCAAACCAGAAAAATAATGCCACCGTATGCAGCGCACCCCGCACAAATTGCCCGCCAATATTTTGCGGACGGTACGCCGCCATGCCATAGCGCAGCACCACCGGCATCAGCACCGCCAGCCCACAGGCATAGCGCAAAAACTGCGCCTGAAACGGATGGATGTTTTGCGCCAGCGCCCGCATCAGCGAGTTCAACAAGGTAAACAGCAAGCCCGCTGTAGCCGCCCACAGCAGCGCGCGGGCAGTAGGTGAAAGATGGGCGGTGTGGTGGTGCACCCGCTGGGCAATCCATGCCCAGGGGGTCGCGGTAGAAGGAGATAACATGAGTGATGGTCAGTATGCCCGATAAAGGCAAAAGGTACGGCAACCTAGGAGACCGTTGCTCGCTGGGCCGTGGGCAGGGCGAACGCTTGTGCCAGACTGTGCGCAGTCAGTGGGCGTGTCATCCCAAGCTGCGCAGGCTAATAAGCCCTGTCGCGCAACGACGCTCAGGCTAAGCTAAGATTAATAAAGTTCTGTCCGCACAAAAGTCTAGATCAAGGCACCGTATGAACCGATCGCACACCATTGACCGCCGTCTCGTTTTTCACTGGCTTGCTGCGCCACTTATGGCAGCCGCAGCCCCGTGGGCCATAGCCCAAAAATTCCCCAACCCAGAGTCTGGCAAATACCAGCGCGTGCCGCGCAGCGCCGACGGGATTGGCAAAAGGTATATGGGCCGCGAGATAGCCGGGGTGATGGGCTGGCAGGGCGCGGCCTGGCTGGAGCGCGAGGAGCGTGAGCAAGAAGAGCGCGGCGACCTGCTGCTGCGTGAGCTGGGGCTGAAACCCGGCATGGTGGTGGCCGATATTGGCGCAGGCACTGGCTACTACGCGCGGCGCATGGCTCCGCTGGTAGGCTCCACGGGCCAGGTGCTGGCGGTGGACGTGCAACCCGAGATGATCGAGATGGCCACTGCCAGGGCCAAAAAAGCGAACATCACCAACATCAAGCCGGTGCTGTGCACGGTAGACGATGTGAAGCTGCCCGAGGCCAGCGTGGACCTGGCCATCATGGTGGACGTGTACCACGAGCTGGAGTTTCCCTTCGAGGTGATGGAGAGCATCGTGCGCGCCCTCAAACCTGGGGGCAGAGTGGTGTTTGTCGAGTACCGCGCCGAAGACCCCAAAGTGCCCATCAAAGCGCTGCACAAAATGAGCGAAGCCCAGGTGCGCAAAGAAGCCAGTCAACACGCCCTGGCCTACGAGCGCACAGCCAGCACACTGCCTTGGCAGCATGTGGTGGTGTTTAAGAAGCTGTAGCCTGGCCTGTACGTCCGTTCGAAAAGCACGGGGTCGGGTTTTAGTTCTGTGCACACCAAGCGCCAGAGCTGCGTACTGGTTTAGTTGGAGCACATGGGTGGATCGCTAGACTCTTCGCGAGAGCAGGTCGGCGGTGCACTTAGCGCAGCGGCATAAAGGGGGAGTAGTCGGCCCTAGGCCGACACGGAGGACAGCC
>JAYVDN010000035.1:0-2142 GCA_043749385.1 Polaromonas sp. | reverse complement strand
CAGCATTGCCGGTGCGCCGGGCAAGCGGGCCTACGACATCTTTTTAGACTGCTACCACCATGGCGTTCTGGTGCGCGCTGCAGGCGACAACCTGGTGCTGTGCCCGCCCTATATTGTGGACACAGCGCAGATCGAGCAACTGGTGGGCACGCTGGCTGCGAGCATCAAAAAGCACGCCAGCTCCTAATTGCGGGCAGGTGGCTTGCCCATGTTTTGCATCTGCTGCTTGAACTGGGCGCAGTAGTCCTGGCCCGTGTCTTCGCGCGGCCAAAATTGGATGCGCACGGGCATGTCGGGTGCCAAGCGCTGTAGCTGAAAGGGCACGCCCAGCATCAAGTCCAGATGGCCGCTACCCGCCAGCAGCACGACGGTTTTGCCGCGCGCTGTAGTGTGCCGCGCCTCGCTCAGCAAGGTATCGGCCATTTCCAGATCACGCGCCACCTGCGCCCGCGCCATGGGTTCCAGCTGCGTCGTGGGCAACATGTCGCAATGTCCAGCGCGGATAGCGTCAAGATGGCCTTGCCAAGCTTGCTGTGTGAAAAGACTGGCGTAGCCGGGGGCCTCCATGGCGGCCCTGAGCTTGGGCTGGGGCAGATTGCCACCCGCTACCGGCACCCCCGCGCGCACCGCTGCCATGATGGCGGCGCGGTAGTGTTCCCACGGCCAGACTTGGGCGTTCCATCCCAGTGCCGCTTGCACCTGCGCCTCGCTGGCACCTGGCTCTTGCGCACTGGTGCGTGCGCGGGTGTGGGCCATCTCCAGCACCAGCGCACCTAGCTGGCGCTTCGCGATCAGATCATGCACTGCCTGCGCATGCAGGCCGGGGTGGCTGGGCGCGTCGTGCTGCTCACCTAGAAGCAATAGTTGCGTGCTGCCGCTTGCCATCGTGCTGCAAGCGGCCAGTACCAAGTACGCTGCCCCTAAGCACAAGCGAGTAACCAGCGGCCAGAATTGAATCACTATTTGCATGCAGCGATGGTAGTTGAATGGCCAAGGGCCTATTAACACTCAACTATTACGACATAGTTTTCGGCGCCTCTAGGGACGCATAGTTGGCCCCATCAAGAAATAATCAAGGAATAATAAAGAGAACGATAGCAATGCTCTGCCTGTTGGGCGCTGAGAGGCTGCGTAGCTCTCATCCTCTATTAAAACCACCCCATGGACACCATTTTTGGCCAGCCCCCGCACAAGCCTTTGTCTGCGGGGATGCAGTGCGTGGTGAACGAACGGTACGGCCGGCTGAAAAACATGTCTGCCCTATTGCCTTGGGACAAGCTGACCGCCGTGCGGGCAGGCGCAAAGCCGTGGGCCGCGCCACACAGTTTCAATGCGATTCTTACTCAAAGATCATTTCACCTTTGAGCAACTCATCAGCTTGACGGAAATTCCGATCTGTGAGCTGCGCCCAGACGTTACCGTTATGGTGCTGACGCGCTCTGTCCGCGCGATGTAGTTCCCAGCCGAGGGCTCAGTGCAAGATCACGGGGTTTTGCGCGAGCTGGGTGTAGCATTCCAGCGCATCTTCTACTTCATCCTGTGTTGGCGTTTTTTCTTGCCAAGCATTGATCTGCTGCTGGAACAGCTCGGCCCAAGAGCCGTCTAAATACACTTCTTTACCTGAACGTTTGTCCACTATCTCAAAGCCGTGGCGCGCCAGGCGCAGGCCGGAGTTGTCGGTGCTGCCGTTGGCGCCCGGCACAGATTTGCCGTTGACGGCGCTGTTCAGTGCCCCATTCAATGCGTGGCCACTGCGGCCGTGCATAGCTACTTCTACGGCGTCTTGCGCTTTGGACGAGGCCTGCGCCTCGGCCTGCAGGTGTACCACCACGTAAGAGTCAGAGTCGTAGAGCATTTGCATTTGGGTTTGTCCTTTAGCGCTATTTCAAGCGTACTACACATGATGTAGCAACGCGCGAGCCAATTTCAAGGCCGACAGGGTTTTTCCGAAGAAATTCACGAAAAACGCCACAGTTACAGTGCTTCAGCGCAGCGCGGGGCTGCGCAATTGCAGCTCAAAAGTGTTGCCATTGGCTTCGGTTTGCAAGATCCGCGCTGGCAAATAGCCCAAATTAGGCGCCAACCAAAGTTCTAAGCGTGAATCGAACTCTTTGCGCGGTTTGCGCACTAGGTGCAGCGCCA
>JAYVDN010000034.1:0-2534 GCA_043749385.1 Polaromonas sp. | reverse complement strand
TGATTAGCGTTGTAAATGAAGCTCGAAATAGGTGAATTGGCAGTCAAAATCCAATTTCCGAGAACGCGGGCTGGCTCGCCGGTTGTTATGTGTGGTTAGTTGCTGAATTTTTCGTATTTGTGTTGCTCATTATTGTCATTTTTATAAAATTGGCTACAATGAGATGCACTATGCCAGCCACTTCACCATATCTTGCCGAACCCGCTGCCAGCAATTTGCATGCGCTGGGCGAGCAGCTGCGTAGGCAACGCAAGGCCCTGCGCATCAGCGCCGTAGCTACTGCAGGCGCGGCAGGGTTGTCGCGGGTCACTGTGCACCGCATAGAACGCGGCGAAGCCTCGGTGACGATGGGGGCGTATTTCAACGTGGCGGCGGCATTGGGCGTTCTCATCACGGCCCATGCGCCAGGGCAGGGCAGCCCGGCTGCGCCACCGGCAGCGCAAAGCGCCTTACCCCAAACTATCCGGGTGGCAGACTACCCACAGTTGCAAGCCCTGGCCTGGCAACTGCCCGGTGTCCTGCTGCTCACCGGGCAAGAGGCACTCGGCTTGTATGAGCGCAATTGGCGCCACATCAACTCTGCACAGATGGGCCCTCAAGAAAGCGCGTTGCTGAGCCAACTGGTGCAAGTCCATGGCAACGGAGTGCTGCTTGTTTGACCGGCCGCACCACCGCCGTATTGCCAGCTTGCTGGGGGCGCTAGACACGGCGCTGCTGGTGCAGCACGGCTGCTTGTTTGCCGGGGGCACGGCCATGGCTTTGCGCTATGGCGAATACCGCGAGTCGGTGGACATAGATTTTTTGGTGTCCAGCCTTGCGGGTTACCGCGCCGTACGCGAGCTGTTGACCGGGCCACTGGGAGTGCAAGCCATCGCAGCGCCGGGTGCGCAGCTGGTGGCAGCGCGCGAGGTGCGCGCCGACCAGTATGGCCTGCGCACCGCGCTGCTGGCCGAGGGAGTGGCCATTAAATTTGAAATCGTGCTGGAGGCGCGCATCGCGCTGGCACCCCCTCGCGCAGACGACCGTATTTGCGGCGTGGCCTGCTTGACCCCTTTGGACATGCTGGCCTGCAAACTGCTGGCCAACTCAGACCGCTGGGCTGACGACAGCGTGTTCAGCCGAGACCTGCTTGACCTGGCCATGGCCCAGCCCAGCAAGCCGCTGCTGCGCCGCGCCGCAGACAAAGCCCGCCTGGCCTATGGCGATGCGATTGAGCGCGACGTGCGCAAAGCCATTGCTGCAATACAAATGGGCGAGGGCCGCTTGGCACGCTGCTTGGCAGCCTTGCAAATCCATCTGCCAGCAGCCTTGGTGTGGCAGCGCATCACTAGCCTTGGAGCCAAACTGGGCGAGTGACTGCAGCGGCGGTAAAGTGCTAACTATTTGCTATTTATGTTGTAGCTGCTCCCGCGATACTTTATTGGGCTAGAAGCGTATTGGGCATGTAAATGGGCGCAAAAAAGCCACCCGAAGGTGGCTTGATGGTGAAAGCCTGAGCGGCTTACTTCTTGGCGGGAGCCTTGGCAGGTGCCTTGGCATCAGTCTTGGCATCAGCTTTAGGAGCGCCTTTTGGCGCTGCTTTGCCTTTGGCATCAGCGGGGGCTGCGCCAGCGGCTGGGGCTTCTTCGGCACCGGCTACGGCCACCACAGACACGATGACGGGGTTGACCTTGCCTTTGGTGACGACCTTGACGCCTTTGGGCAGCACGATGTCGTTCACATGCAAAGAGGTGCCCTTTTTCAGGCCAGACAAGTCCACTTCAATGAACTCTGGCAGATCGGCTGGCAAGCAGACGACGCTCAGTTCGTTGGCTACGTGGTTGAGCACGCAGTTGTCGGTCTTGACGGCTTGTGATTCTGCCTCGCCCTTGAAGTGCAATGGCACCTTCATGGACAGTTTGGTGTTGGCGTCCACGCGCTGGAAGTCGAGGTGCAACACCAGTTGTTTGTACGGGTGGTACTGCACGTTGCGCAGCAGCACTTTGCTCTCAACGCCGGCCACTTCCATGTCCAGGATGGTGGCGTGAAAGGCTTCCTTCTTCAAGGCGTGCCACAGGGCGTTGTGGTCGAGCTCGACCTGCAGGGGAGGGGTGGTACCACCGTAAACGATAGCCGGGGTTTTACCCGTAATGCGTAGACGGCGGCTCGCACCCGTACCATGCTTGGCGCGCTCAAAAGCGACAAATTTCATAACAAACTCCTAGAGAAGCACACCGCGACCAGTGTTGCCTCGATTTAAAAAACTACCCGCTTATGTTGAACACATGGTTGCCAATGTGGCTGACCATATGGTGGACAAAATCGGGTAGCGCTGTGCTGGTTTGCGGCACCAGCGAGCCGTTTTTGTCAGGCAAGTGGACTTTTAAAAAAGATCTTCTTGCTCTGAAAATAAACTCATGACGGACTCGCCCTTGGCAATGCGCGTGATCGTCTCGGCGATCAGCGGGGCTACTGACAGTTGGCGAATCTTGTTGCAGGCCTTGGCAGACTCTGACAGCGGAATGGTGTTAGTAATGACCACTTCGTCCAGCGCG
>JAYVDN010000033.1:0-1753 GCA_043749385.1 Polaromonas sp. | reverse complement strand
AGACCAACCTGCCCGCACCGGCAAGCGCGGCGGCGCCTGGATGGACGACGTGCGCGCCCGCTGGCTGCGCCCCGACAATGGCGCGCTGCAAACGCCCATCGCCCATCTGGTGTGCAACTTTGCCGATAGTGTGGATGGCAAGCCCGCGCTGCTCACGCACGACGACGTGACCACCCTGTTCCACGAGTTCGGCCACGGACTGCACCACATGCTCACTCAAGTGAACGAGCGCGATGTGAGCGGCATCAGCGGTGTGGAATGGGACGCTGTAGAGCTGCCTAGCCAATTTATGGAAAATTTCTGCTGGGAGTGGGACGTGCTCAAACACATGACCGCCCATGTCGACACCGGCCTGCCTCTACCGCGCGCGCTGTTTGACAAAATGCTGGCTGCCAAAAACTTCCAGACCGGCCTGCAAACCCTGCGCCAAATCGAGTTCTCGCTGTTTGACATGCTGCTGCACCAAAATGGCGGCGAGGCACTGCAAGTGCTGCAAGCCGTGCGTGACGAGATAGCGGTACTGCAGCCCCCCGCCTACAGCCGCACGCCCCATACCTTCAGCCACATCTTCTCGGGCGGCTATGCTGCGGGCTACTACAGCTACAAATGGGCCGAGCTGCTGTCGGCAGATGCCTACGCCGCCTTTGAGGAAACTGCCACGCCATCCGGGGCACAGCCCTCGGCTAATATGGCGGCTGGCAAGCGCTACCGGCAGGAGATTTTGGAAGTCGGCGGCAGCCGGTCAGCCATGGACAGCTTTAAGGCGTTTAGAGGGCGCGAGCCACAGATTGACGCGCTCTTGCGCCACCAAGGCATGGCTTGAATAAGGTGCAACACTTGCCACGCTAGTATGCCCAAGAAGTGAAGGAACCACGATGATGGCTATTAAATTCGTAACTGCTTGCACAATACCTGCAATGGTTTTGTGTGTTTTTTCTTTCAATGCTACCGCCCAGCAGTTGTACCGCAGTGTCGGGCCCGACGGTAAAGTCACCTTTTCTGACCAGCCACCACCCGCTGCGGCCAATGCTAAGGTAACCCCCGGTCGTGCTGGTCGTTTTTCGGGTGATGGCCCCATCGGCAGCAGCACCATACCCGCAGAGCTGCGCCCGGTTGCCACCCGTTACCCCGTTACGTTGTACACCAGCAAAGAATGCGGTGCGCCCTGCGCTTCTGGCCGCAGCTTGCTCAGCGCACGCGGTGTGCCATTTACTGAAAAAACCATTGAGAACAACGAAGACATCGAGTCGCTACGCCGCCTGATGGGCGAGGCCTCGCTGCCCAGCATCTCCATCGGCAGCCAACAGCTACGAGGCTTTTCTGACCAGGAATGGACCCAGTACCTGGACGCCGCTGCCTACCCTAAAAACTCGGTATTGCCCACCAACTTTCGCAACCCTGTGCCCACCCCCATGGTAGCCCGCGCTCCAGTGGCAGTACCCGCACCAGCAGCTGCACCAGCGCCTGCACCCGCCCCAGCGGCCGCTACCGCGCCTGCCCCTGCCAACCCCGCAGGCATCAAGTTTTAACGATCCCAAGCTGTCTTCAGCTTGCTTTTAGCTATGGTTTAAATAGCTGCTCCCGCGATATTCTATTGGCCTACAGGCCGATTGGCGCCTTAAAATTGGCCCAAAATAGCCTATTTTTGAGGTTCTAATGACTTTTGAAAGTCTGAAACTCGGTTTTTCATGCCAATTTTCAGCTATTTTTAGATATGAATCGAGCTGCAGCCCAATGGAATATCGCGGGAGCA
>JAYVDN010000032.1:0-2876 GCA_043749385.1 Polaromonas sp. | reverse complement strand
TCCGGCTGTCCGAATTCGGAAAACCCTAGCGCTCCAGCAAAGCCAGCTTGGGCATCACATCTTTCCATTCATCCGCATCCGCAGGCGCGGGTTTGCGTTTGGTGATGCTCTTCCACCCCGCTTTTTGCGAGAGTTCAATGTTGAGCTTGATGAAGTGCATTTGGTCAGCGGGTGCGTCTTCCTCCGCATAGATGGCGTTGACGGGGCATTCAGGGATGCAGACTGCGCAGTCGATGCATTCATCGGGGTCGATGACCAGCATGTTGGGGCCTTCGCGGAAGCAGTCTACGGGGCATACATCGACGCAGTCGGTGTATTTGCATTTGATACAGGCTTCGGTGACGATGTGGGTCATGTTTTTACGATTGCCTTGAGGGCAAGATTAGTGTGCGGGTGTAAACCCTTGATTTTATTGGCTTTTGGACGGGTTTTGCAGGCAGCAGCTAACTAATCAACACTGCGCCGGAGGTTTTATGGCTGGCGGTGTCGACCAAAATCAGTGCGCCCAGGGTTTTGGACTGCGCATAGGGCAAGGTGGCCAGTGGCTCTTGCAAGGAAATTTCGATGTCGCCAATCTCGTTGGGGGCCAGCTCGGTAGCGTCTTCTTCGGCCAGGGTATTGACGTTCAAGCGGTGCGTGATACGCGCCACTTTGGCCTTGACCCAGCGGTGACCATGCAGCGCCCAGTAAGTGCGGCCTGCCACCAAGGGCACATCGTCCATCCAGGCCACCGTGGCGCTAATGCTGCGGCTGGGGGTGAACGCACCGGGTGCCAGCAGCCAGTCGCCGCGCGATACATCGACCTCGCGGTCCAGCACAATGCCCGCACTCTGGCCTGCCTGCACGCTCTTGGGAATGCGGGCGTGGTCTAGCACCTGTGCAATCTTGGCAGTCTGGCCGCTGGGCAGCACGGTGACCTCTTGGCCGACCTGCACGCCGCCCGTGGCGACACGGCCCCAGAAGACGCGACGGCCTTGGGAGGTGTCGGATGAGCTGGAGAACTTCTCCACCCACTGCACCGGAAAGCTCAAGGGAAGTTCTGCTTCATTGCTGGCGTTGGGGAGTTGCTCCAAGATGGCTAGCAAACTTTCACCCGTGTAGGAGGGGAAAGCGTCGCTTTTTTCTACCACGTTGCTGCCGTGCAAGGCTGAAATAGGTACGGTGGCGGCTACAGCGATGCCGGCTTCTTGGGCAAACGCGGCCAGTGCTGCGTTGATGTTTTTAAACGCGAGCGCCGAGTCTGCCACTGCATCGAGCTTGTTGATGGCAAACACCACGCTGGGTACACGCAGCAGGTGCACCAGCAAACTATGGCGGCGGGTTTGCGGCAGCAGTTGCAGGCTAGCACTTTTCCAGTCCAGCTTGGTGGCATCCACCAGCACCACGGCGGCGTCCGCACTGCTGGCGGCGGTGACCATGTTGCGGGTGTACTGCTCATGCCCGGGAGCATCGCCAATGATGAACTTGCGGCTGGGGGTGTTGAAGTAACGGTAAGCCACGTCAATGGTGATGCCTTGCTCGCGCTCGGCACTCAGGCCATCGGTAAACAACGCCAGGTCGGCGGTGCCGCTCTTGGACACGCCTGCGAGTTGGTCTTGCAAAACGGCCTTGCTGTCGATCAGCAGCCTGCCGATTAACGTGGATTTGCCATCGTCTACGCTGCCGCAGGTGATGAATTTCAGGGTAGATAGGTGGTTCATGGGCTTAGGTGGTTGAAGTCGGACTTCCGAAGTCGGACATCCGGACGCAGAGGACGCAAAAGTTACGCAGAGGACGCAAAAGAAGACAAAAATAAAATCAAAATTGAATTTCAAAAACTCAAAATTTGAAGGTGAACTTGAATTTTTTACTTCTTAAACTCTCTCTATTTGCTGTATTTTTTTGTATTCCTTTTGCGTCCTTTGCGTAACTTTTGCGTCCTCTGCGTCCGGATGTCCGCTTTCAGATCGTCGAGTGAAAAGGCATACGAGATTAAAAGTACCCTTCCTTTTTGCGCTTCTCCATCGAAGCTTCTGAAGTTTTGTCGTCCATGCGCGTCGCACCGCGCTCGCTCACATCTACGGTCAAGGTTTCGATTACGACATCTGCAGCCGTGGCGGCCAGGCTTTCCACCGGGCAGGTGCAGGTGATATCACCTACGGTGCGAAAGCGCACGTCTTTAGTCACTACCGTTTCGCCATCGCGCGGTGGGGTAAGGTGCGTGACGGGTACCAGTAGTCCTTTGCGCTCGACTACTTGGCGCTGGTGGGTGTAGTAGATGGAGGGCAGGGCGATGGCTTCGCGCTCGATGTACTGCCACACGTCCAGCTCGGTCCAGTTGCTGATGGGGAAGACGCGGAAATGCTCGCCCGGTTGCAGCTTGGTGTTAAAGGCCGTCCACAGCTCGGGGCGCTGGCTTTTGGGTTGCCACTGTCCAAAGCTGTCGCGGTGGCTGAAGATGCGCTCTTTGGCACGGGCCTTTTCTTCGTCACGCCGGGCACCGCCAATCAGCGCGTCAAACTGAAATTCTTCAATCGCTTCCAGCAAGGTCACGCTCTGATGTACGTTGCGCGACTCGCCCGGATGGGCCAGGCGCACCGTGCCGCGCTTCATGCTGTCTTCTACACTGCGCACGATGAGCTTGGCTTGCAGCTCGGCAGCGCGCGAGTCGCGGAAGTCGGTCACTTCTTGGAAGTTGTGGCCGGTGTCGATCATCAACAGCGGGTAGGGGATGCGGCCCCCTCGTTCTTTATCCACAAAGGCTTTCTCGGCGCACTTGAGCATGACCAGCGAGTCTTTGCCGCCGGAGAACAGCAAGGTAGGACGCTCGAAAGCGGCGGCGACCTCGCGCAGGATGAAGATGGTCTCCTCTTCCAGCGCGTCCAGGTGGTGGTTAT
>JAYVDN010000031.1:0-7685 GCA_043749385.1 Polaromonas sp. | reverse complement strand
CTCACATCACTTGCTGCTTAGTCACGGCCTCTCACTACAAGCGCTGCGGGCAGAAGCCGGGCAGCAGGCTAAGCTGGGTATTGTGCTGAACCTATCGCCCATGCATCCCGCCACCGATACGCCTGCGGATCACGCCAAAGCACACCTAGAAGACGGCAGGCTTTTGCGCTGGTACTTAGACCCCATCTTCAAAGGCACTTACCCCCAAGACGTACTGGACTTTTTAGGGGGAGATGCACCGCAGATGCAGCCCGGAGATTTAGTCAATATCCAACAACCGCTTGATTTTTTAGGAGTGAACTACTACTCCCGCGCAGTGGTTAGCGCCGACGGTGTGTGGGATGTGAAACAAAGCGGTTTGCCGCTCACCGACATGCAGTGGGAAGTCTATCCAGAGGGTTTGACCGAACTCTTGCTGCGTCTGCATCAGGATTACCCTGGCCCGCCGATTTACATCACCGAGAACGGTGCAGCGTTCCCCGATCAGCTAGAAAACAACCGCATCCATGACACGCAACGCACCGCGTATTTAGAGCAGCATATCGCCGCCATGGCCAACGCCATGAAGCAAGGCGTACCCATCGCTGGCTATATGTTGTGGAGCTTGATGGACAACTTTGAATGGGCTAGTGGGTATGCCAAACGGTTTGGCATCGTGCATGTGAATTACGAGACGCAGCAGCGAACCCTCAAAGACAGCGCGCTTTGGTACCGTGATTTTCTCGCCGCACAAAAGGCGGCGCGCCGAAAACCGGCGTTGGCTTGCGTTGCAGAACCGGCGACGTCTGGAGCGTACTGAGATGGGACAAGTGACGCTCAAAGGCATCCATAAATCCTATGGCCAGGAAGCGGTCATACGCGGCATTGACCTTGAGGTGCGTGAGGGTGAGTTTTTAGTGTTTGTGGGACCCTCCGGTTGTGGAAAATCGACCACCCTGCGGATGGTTGCCGGTCTTGAGAGCATCACACAAGGTGAACTGTGGATCGACGGCGCGCTGGCCAATCACATCCCCCCTGCGGATCGAGGTGTGGCGATGGTCTTTCAAAGCTACGCACTTTATCCGCACATGACGGTGGCCGACAACATGGGCTTCGCGCTCAAAATGGCTGGCGTCTCTACGCCAGAACGCCAAGCGCAGGTGCAGCGCACGGCCGAGGCGTTACGCATGGATCACTTGCTACAGCGCTACCCCAAAGAATTGTCAGGCGGTGAGCGCCAGCGCGTGGCGATTGGCCGCGCGATTGTGCGCAAACCCAAAGTGTTTTTGTTTGACGAGCCTTTGTCCAATTTAGATGCCGCGCTGCGCGTCAACATGCGCATTGAGCTAGCGCGCCTGCACAAAGAGCTGGGCACAACCATGATTTACGTCACCCACGATCAAGTCGAAGCCATGACGATGGGTGATCGCATTGCTGTATTTAACCAAGGCCGGATCGAACAAGTGGGAACACCTTTGTCTCTGTATCAAAAGCCCGCTAACGAATTTGTGGCCTCATTTTTAGGCTCGCCGCGCATTAATTTGATTCAACGCCTAGACGGCGCTGGCGGTCAGGCTGGCAAGGGGGTGCAAGACTGGTGGCTTGCGCTTGCCTCTGGTTTTGCGCAAACGCCGAATACCCTTGGCCTACGGCCTGAACATTTGCGCTTGGTAGATGCCTCAACTGGGTTGCCGGCTACCGTTGTGTTGGCGGAACATTTGGGCGATGCGTCTATTTACCACTGCCAAGTCGAGGGGTTGCCCAGTTTGCTCAACGCCAAGATCAGTGGCGGCACGAATTTTCAAACCGGCGATCTTGTGGGGCTGCGCGTTGACACCACTAGCCTCTTGGCCTTTGATGCAAACGGAAACAATCTTCTAGCAGATCAGCATTGGCGCTGTCCTGACTTGCGCTAATGCGCAAACCCCCTGTGCAGTTGATGCACAGGGAGTCCGCTTTATTTAGACCAATACACGTTGTCAATGTTGAACTTGCTTGTGTTTCCAAAGCCTGTCGCCTTGCCCGTGGTGGCATAACGGTCAGCGATCACAAACGGATTGGTCACTTTTGTCAGATCCAACTTTGACTTGCTGGCATCCGTCATGCCAAAAGCCATCGCACCTTTGGGCGTAATGGCGCTGATGGGGATTGACACTGTGCGCCAAGTACCGTCATTGACATAGCCGTAGGTGTTGCTGGCGGGATCAATCGGCAAGTACACATCGTAGGCACTCCCCGAAGCTGTGGTGCCTGTTAAGAATCCAATTTCAATCTTGCCAGGGTAGGTGGTTTTGATGCTGAAATTCAGACGTCCTGTTGCTGCGAACTGGGACAAATCATCTGAGGTCGTCACCAAAGCAGCAATCATGCCCCAGCCCCACGTCTCAGGTGCAGGCGTGATTTCCATTGATTTAGGGCCATCGCCGGGCAGGAAGGTACTGGTGCTCTCGCCTGCATACGCCGTGGCAGGGCTATTCCAACCGACCCACAGCGGGGTCTCCGTCGGTTTCGCTTCGCCGATCACGGCGGTATCCGCAAACAGGGTATAGCGGCTGGCCGAGATCGTGCCGTTGCTGGCCGTGGGAATAAAGTAAACCGCGTCGGCTGATGTGTAGGCACCAGCCTCCCAGCTTGCACTGGGGTAGAGGGATTGCACCACGTAGCGGGCTTGGCGATTCACATTGAAGAGCCCCCACTTGTCGTCTGCCGCTTTCCAAGGTTCATCAAACGCTTCAAAGTAAAAGATGGACTTCGGTTTGTCCACGCCAGACGACAACCAGGACGTCAAACGGTCGAAGTACATTTTTTGATTCACGGGGTGCGCACGGTAATTTTCATTGCCAGACGCAAGCGCTTTCCACCCCGTTTCTCCAACGACGATGGGCATGCTAGGCAGACCAACACTGACCATATAAGCACGTACAGCCGCAAAATCTTGCTGTGCCGAACCCACGGACGCATCCATCATGGCCACTGCACGCGCAGTGGCGGCCACGGCTGTTTGTTGCCAATTCCATTTAGTGGCAAGAAAGATGCTGTCCGCAAGCGGGTAGGTGTGCATGGCTACAAAATCAATCGCATTCAAGATGCTTTTGGGATCTTGCTCACCCGTGCTTTTTGCAAAAAATGCCCAGTTGTCATCGGTGGTAACGGGTTGTGTGACCTGTGTGCGCACTGTGGTGATGTAACTCACCATCTCAGCGATGGCCACTCGATTGAAAGACCAGCTCACCATGGTTTCATTGCCGACGCTGAGCGCCAGCACCATACTGCGGTAGGTATTGGCCAAGGTGACCGCGCGTGCAATTTCCGCGTTGTTGATGGTTGTTTGTCCTGCGGCGATCCACACCCCCAGCATCACCTTGATGTCCAGGTTGTTCGTCTGAATGGTTTGGAGCACGAGCTTGGAGACCGCATCCGAGCTGTCAAACAACCGGATCAACGTAAAACCGCCTGCCGACAGCAATTGCAAGTCTTGCAATACATTGGCGGCAGTCACGGTTTCCGTGGCACGGTTGGCCGTTCTGAAGGGCGAATAAGCGACCGCTTTGCGGCTTCCGAAATCGGCGCTCAGTGCGCGTTGCTGAACGCCAGCAGACGGCACTACGCCGCCACCGCCACAGGCTGTCAGCACCAAAACAACCGACAGCATGACGGCTTGGCCGCGCGTCACAACAGACGACAGTAAAGATGAGAAAACGGGGTGCATAGTTTGTTTCATGAAGGGGTGTCCTGTGAGGGTTAGAACACGTAAACGCCACCGAGGCCTAGCCAATTTCCATTTTGGCTCACGCGTGAATCCACATTGGTGAACGCGGCGTTGCCCGGCATCGACATGGGCGACAGGCCCAACCGGTCATAACGCACCATGCCCGCAAAGCCATAGACCTGAAAGCCACGGCCTACGTCGTAATTGACGACCACCGTGTTTACCGTGGCCGAGTTGCTTTGTCCACGCTCGCTTGGGTTATCTGTTGCTGCTTTGCCAAGCACCACCATCCCGGTGGACGTTGTCCATTTCCCGGCGCGATAGCGCAAACCGAGCATCCAGTCGGTCGAGGTGGCGGCATAACCTGGATTGCCGACACCGTTGAGCTGTCCACCCCAATCCACATTGAACATGTTGTTCCACTGCGCCTGAACACCCGGCTGCGTAATGACCGCATAGGCACCGCTCCAGCGGTTGTTTCGAATGCCGCCTGAGGCTTCAAAGCGTGAATCAATTTGGTAACGCGCCATGGCCATGCTGATAGCCTGCCCCGAGCCGCCTAATTTGCTGTCGTCGGCGGTGTTGGGCGTGAGGCTGGTGAATGGCCCATGGCTCCAGGCTTGAGGATTGCCATTGCGGGTGTCTTGATGCATGAGATCAACGACCAAATCGCCTTTGCGGTACTGGGCATACAGCTCCAAAAACCGGGGCTTATTGATTTTGAAATCTCGGCTGCCTTCGTCGTAGGTTGCCTCCAGCACCAAGTCCCCTTGCGCCACATCGAAGACACGCGAGGTGTACCGTACAGCGTTAGTCAGCAAACCATAGCCCGCCCCGCTGGAGCCCCACACATCTGCAACGCCTAGGTTGGTGCCGTAGGGGTAGTCGGCAATGCTCCAAGCGCGAGTCGTCATGGCGCCTATGCGGATGCTGCCGTAATCCTCGTGGCTAATGGCGACGTTTTTTTCATACCAAAACCCCTCAATGTCTTCTTTCCCGTCGCGTAAGCGTTGGCTGAGCAATCCGTTCAACTTGAACCCTCCGCCCAAGTCATATTTAGCACCAAGCCACGCTTGAAACAACGTAACTTGCATATTGGATGTGCCGTAAGGTTTACCGGGCACCAAAGCATCGGCCCACTGCCTTTGCTTGTCTTCTGAGGGGAATTGCTGGCAGTCAACGCAACGGTTACTGACGTTTTGCGTTTCTACTTTGGCAAAGCCAGTCAAGCTGAACATGCCTTCTGGGCCAAAGTCGATGGCGTGGCTGGCCGTAGCACAGTACAGCCCGCAAACGAGTGCGGCCTTGTGCAAAAGACGCCAAGCAGTGCTTTGACTCACGTGAAATAGGGGGGAGTTGTAGATAATCATGAGAATTTTGAAAGCGCTTTCAAGATCATATGAGAATTGACTCCATCAGGTCAACAAAACGGCATTCTCGTTTACCCTTAAACCGCCCTGATCGAGCCATAGGAAAACCCGAATTGTCAGCTTGAAAGCGCTTTCATTATGATCGGCCACCTCTCCCATCCATGTTCACGCTACTGGTTAAAGGTCATCTCGTTATGAAATTCATCTCATTTTTAGGGGTCTTGTGTGCAAGCAACGCTGTCTTCATGGCAGGCCTGCAGGCACAGACCGTTTCTCAGGGTGCGGGCGCGTATGCAGCGCAACCCAAAGGCAGTGACCCCAAGCCCCCCGCCGCACCGTACCGCACCGACGCAATGCTGGCCAAGGCGGCGCCCACCAACCAGTGGTACTCGTCTTTGATTTTTCACGAACGCCCCGAAGCCATCTATGCCCATCCCTTGAGCGTAAAGGTCATCGCGGCCGGCAGCGAAGTGGCATTGCCGCGCCAGCAAGTCGTCCCAACCGAGCGACAAGATGTTGAGATTCACTACGCGCACAAAACGCCACTGCTCATCTCACCCGTTGCTTTTGAAACAGGCAAGGCCAAATTAGCCCGGGTGAGCGACTGGTCTATCGACATCAGTCAATCACAAGGCAACGACGCGCTGCTCAGCACCGTCACGCACGGCAGCCCCTACGTTTACTTTCAAATCACCCGAGGCGATCTGCGCATCAAACTCCCCTCAAAGGGACAACGCGTATCTGACGCCACGGATGCCCGCGTGTTGGCGCTGCGCATAAACGGACAAACCTTTGCACTCTTTGGCCCGACGGGTGTCGTGTGGGAGCAAGTGAGCGACCAAGAGTGGCTGGCCCGCTTGCCCGTGGGCAAAGGCTATCTTTCTGTGGCAGCGCTGCCCAACGACGGCGAATCAGCCATGAAGCTGCTACAGGACCATGCCTATGCATTCATCACAGACACGCAGGTCAGTTGGCAATTCGACGCAGCAACCAGCAAGGTCGACTCGCACTTTAAAGTTCAAAGCAAGATGATGGAGGGGGTTGCTACACCGCCACTGCAAGGCCTGTACCCGCATCATTGGCATCAAAATTCACACGTTCAGGCGGCACTTCAGCCGGGTTACGACAGCCTACGCGGCCCAATCAAACTCTTGGCCGCTTCCGACTTCAAAACCACGGCCACGTACCGCGGTTTTGTGCCTTACTGGCCGGGCGTTGATATCGGCGCACAGGCAGCGGAGTTGAAAGACGTCATGAAAACCGATGTGCGCAATGCGCGTCGCATGATGCTGGAGCTGGGCAACGGCCCCTATTGGCAGGGCAAAGGCCTACAGCGTATTGCCAAATTGATGGATGTGGCCGAGCAGCAAGGGGATTTGGCCGCGCGCGACCAGCTCTTGGGTTTGATGAAAGCACGCATTGAGCAATGGTTTTCAGGCAAAGACAACAAAACCTATTTCCAATTCGATAAAACTTTGGGCACCGTGGTGGCGCACCCTGAGGAGTATTTCAGCATCGAGCAAATGAACGACCACCACTTCCACTATGGCTATTGGATTCGCGCCATGGCCGATATCGCCTTACGCGACCCCGTGTGGGCGAGCAAAGCCCAGTGGGGAGGGATGGTTGACTTGCTGATTGCCGACATAGCCACCACGGAGCGTGGCCGAGCAGATTTCCCATTTTTACGCAACTTTGATGTGTATGAAGGGCACTCCTGGGCATCGGGCATCGGGGGCGAGTTCGGCAATAACCAGGAGTCTTCTTCAGAGGCCATCAATGCCTGGGCGGGGTTGATCATGTGGGGCGAGATCACGGGCAACAAATCACTGCGCGATTTAGGCCTGTACCTGTACACCACCGAAATCGAAGCCATTCACCACTACTGGTTTGACAGCAACGGTCTGGTGTTCCCCAAAGCCTACAAAAACGTCGAAGTCAGCATGTTGTTTGCCGGCAAAATGTCGCACAACACGTGGTGGATCGACGAACCGCGTCAAATCAAAGGCATCAATCTCCTACCCATCACCACCTCGTCCACCTATCTGGGACGCAACCCCGATCACGTGCAGCGCAGCGTGGCAACCCTGGGGCCAGAAACCGCGCTCTATGCCTCACGTGGCAAATATGCCAACCCACCCGACATCTGGCAGGATATTTTTGCCAAATACCTGGCGCTGGCAGATCCAGCGGCAGGCATGCAAAGCTGGAAACGCTGGGGTTCTTTCGAGCTAGGCGATACGCGCAGCCATGCTTTGCACTGGCTCTATAGCTTGCACAACATGGGTACTCCCGACTTCAGCGTCACGGCAGATACGCTGCTCTACAGCGTCTTCAAGTCAGCCAGTGGCCAGAAAACGTACCTCGCCTACAACGCAGGAAAAACCCCGCTGACGGTGCGCTTCAGCGATGGACAACGACTGAACGTCGCGCCAGGCCAGCTGGCGAGCATGAAATAACGACATCCAACACGGCAGCAAGGGAAAACCCCAGCTTGCAAGTTTTAATTTGCCTTTTAAAATCAATTTTCAAATCCTGAAAGCGCTTTCAGAAAGCGCTTTCCCACCTCTTTTAACCGGAGCTCATGATGAAATTTCCGATACTTCGCTTTAACTTGATTGCAGCGA
>JAYVDN010000030.1:0-6399 GCA_043749385.1 Polaromonas sp. | reverse complement strand
GACCCGTATGGCACCTGCGCCAACCCCATTCCCGAGCGCATCATTACCCGTCCACCCAGCGCCGAGCTGCGGGCCGACCAGAAAGACCAGGACAGCTTGCCACCGTATGAGGTGCTGGACGCGATTTTGGAACGGTATATGGAAAATGACCAAAGCATTGAGGAGATCATCGCGGCGGGATTTGCCACAGCCGATGTGGAGCGCGTGACCCGCCTGATCAAAATCAACGAATACAAACGCCGACAGGCCCCCGTGGGTATTCGCGTAACCCATAGGAGCTTTGGCAAGGATTGGCGGTATCCTATAACTTCGAAGTTTCGGGCTTAGGTTTTAAAGATAGGCCGAAGATGAATGCGGACTTCCGGACGCAGAGGACGCAAAAGTTTCGCAAAGGACGCAAAAGAAGATGAAGAAAACCGAAAAAGATAAAACAAAAAATATTCAAATTTTCTTCTTAAATTTTGACTTTATTTTGGTATTCTCTTTTTTGCGTCCTCTGCGTAACTTTTGCGTCCTCTGCGTCCGGAAGTTCTGCCCCCGAATTCGGTCACATTAGCGAGCATAAAGACATGAAACAAATCACTGCCATCATCAAACCCTTCAAACTGGAAGAAGTCCGCGAAGCCTTGGCCGACTGTGGCGTGACGGGGCTGACTGTGACCGAGGTCAAAGGCTTTGGCCGCCAAAAGGGCCATACCGAGCTGTACCGGGGCGCTGAGTATGTGGTTGACTTTTTGCCCAAGGTCAAGGTTGAAGCCACCGTGAAAACTGTGGATGTAGACCGCTGTGTAGAGGCCATAGTGAAAGCCGCCCGCACGGGCAAGATTGGTGACGGCAAAATATTTGTCACCAGCGTAGAGCGTGTGGTGCGTATCCGTACCGGTGAAGAAGACGAAGCAGCGGTGTAACAGCCCTTGGGAGAGTCCCTTCGTTAGACAAGCGCCTTTGCAGTGGCGCTGATGGGCCACCTTAAACCCGCACCCGCCCATCGCCCGTCAGCATGGACAATTGCACAAAATGTGATGCCACATGTTTGCTGGGTGACAGCGCAATGGTAAAGCCGCCATACGACTGGTTGCCAATAGCCTCCAGACCGCTGATCAATGCTTCACGGCTGGTCTTGGCACCTGCATTGCGCAAACCATCTACTACCATGCGTGCGGCCAAATAGCCCTCCAGGCTGGAGTAGTTGGCAGTGACGCCTTTGCCATAGGCTTTGATTGCCTCGTTGTATTCGCGGCCAATGCCGGTCGCCAAGCTGCTGGGCGCGGGCACGACTTGCGACACCACCACGCCTGCGCCTTCTTTGCCCAGCTCGTCGGCCAAGGCTTGGGTACCTACAAACGACACGTTAAAGAAAGTGCCGCCAAAGGTGGCCTTGCGCGCCTCGCGAATAAAAGCTGCGCAGGATTTATAGGCGCTCACCTGCACAATCGCATCCGGTTTGGCTGCCACCAAAGTAGCAACGGCTGCGGCTACATCCACCGAATTACGCTCTACCGTGGCCAGGGCGACGGGCTTGAGGCCTTCTTTGTCCAGGGCTTTGGTGACGCCGCTCAGGCCCGCTTTGCCATACGCATCATTTTGGTAGAAAACGGCAATTTTCTTCAAGCCCAAGTTGTGCAGTTGCTTGACGATGAGCGCGGTTTCGTCGTCATACGATGCCCGCAGATGAAAGGCCATTTTGTTCAGCGGTTCGCGCAGGCTCATGGCACCGGTGAACGGCGCGATAAACGGCACGCGCTCTTGGGTGGCAATCGGCAATGCCGCCAGGCTGGTGGGCGTGCCGATGTAGCCAAACAGCGCAAAAACGTCTTGCGCAATCAGTTTGCGGGTGTTGTCTGCACAGCGGTCAGGCTCGTAGCCGTCGTCCGTCGCCAGCAGTTCAATCGGCTTGCGGTTAATGCCGCCGCGCGCGTTGATTTGCTCAAAATACACTTTGGCACCCGCGTTGAACTGAATGCCCAACTGCGCCGCAGCGCCAGTGAAGGGCGCTGATTGACCCAACACAATTTTGGCCTCAGATTGCGCTTGGGCGGTTTGAAAGCCAGCTACGGCAGCGGCGGACGAAAATACTGAAAAAATTCTGCGACTGATCATAATGCGGTGACTTAAAACGTGAGATATGCACGTTTTTCGGCATTAATGTAGCAGTTTTGTCACGCAAGTGATATCTCGATTTCCCTAAATTAGTGCGAAAACATACTAATTTATAGCACGCGAAGCCGGGTTCATGCCCGCAGCCTCAATCAAATGCGCGCACAGCGACTCTACCTCTGACTCCACCTGCACCATGTCCATTTGCCAGTCGCCGACAAAACCCTCGCTGACGGAGGTTTGCAAAAACTCGGTGAGCTTGTCGTAGTAGCCGTTCAGGTTTAGCAGACCCACTGGTTTGTCCAAATAGCCCAGTTGCTTGAGCGTCCAGATCTCAAAAAATTCTTCAAAAGTGCCAATGCCGCCAGGCAGGGCGATGAAGGCATCGGCGCGCTCGGCCATCATGGCTTTGCGCTCATGCATGGTGTCCACTACATGCAGCTCGGTGCAATCGGGGTTGGACCATTCACGCTCAACCATGCCCTTGGGAATAATGCCCACCACCGTGCCGCCTGCTTCCAGCGTTGCGTGCGCCACGATGCCCATCAGGCCGTTTTTGCCGCCGCCATACACGAGTTGCCCGCCATGGCTGCCAATCCAGCGGCCCACCTCGCCCGCAGCATAGGCAAAAGCGGGCTGCTCACCGGTGCGCGAGCCGCAGTACACGCACAACGAGAAAGTAGGCTTGGCCATGGCTTAGCTTCCCAAGCGGCTGTACAGGGCTGCAACCCACACGCCTGCGCACAGCAGCAGGCTCAGCAGCACGGCAGCCGAGCCCATGTCTTTGGCGCGCTTGGACAGGTCATGCCATTCTGGGCCAATGCGGTCAATGGCAGTTTCTATGCCCGTATTGAGCAGTTCGGTGATGAGTACCAGCACTACGACCGCTACCAGCGCGGCCACCTCCAGCCAACTGCGCCCTACCCAAAACGCTGAGGGCAGGAGCACCATGCTGCCGAGCGCCTCTTGGCGAAAAGCTGTTTCGCCCCAGCCAGCGCGCAGGCCGTGCATGGAGTAGCCAGTGGCATGCCACATCCGCTTGATACCGGTGCGGGATTTTTGAGGGTTAACATCTTTGGGGTCTGTGGATTGCATGCCCCAATTGTCGCGCAATCAAGGGGTGTTTCAGGATTTGCTCATCGGCGCATGGTCGATTAACCGTGTGCCCGCCAATACATCGTGCAGCAACTGGCGCTGCGAGTGAAAGCGGCTGAGCAACGCATAGCACAGCACCCAACCGATCCATATAACGCCCGCTTCACCGCCAGAGAGTTTAAAAGGCAGCATCGCGGCCAGCGGCGGTAAAAACCAAAGCCAGCTCAGCGTATAGCGGCCCAAGGCGCGCAACTGGCTGATTTGCTGACCAGCGGTGTCTACCACGCGAATATGCCACGTCTTCATGGCCAAGGTTTGACCGCGATGCCAGAACCACACAAAGTACACCCCAAACACCACAAACAGAAAGCCTTGCAGCAAGGGGTGGCGTGCGTCCATGGCGTTGCGCATTTGGCCCAGGGTGCTGAACAACCAGGTGGCCATAAATGCTACGGCAAACATCAGCATCCCCTCGTACATCCAGCAGGCCATACGGCGGCGCAAACTGGGCGTGGTGGTTACGGTGGGAGCGGACGCTGCAGCCGCGATGGTGTTGTTATTTGCTACGTTATGCATAGCTGCTCCCGCGATATTCCATTGGGCTAGAAGGTCTTTTTATACAAAATGACGACGCTGCCTGGCGACAAAGTGGGCCAAGCCGTGAAGGCGGATGCGGGAGCTTGGCGTAACAGTAACGCAACGTTCAAAAAAATCGCAACCCCAGGCCACCTAACACCTATCGGGTGGTCGTGGCGGTCGCAGTAGCGGACTGCCCAGAGGGATCAATGACCGATACGGTGGACGAGGTTTGCGGCATCAGGCTGTTGCTTTTTTGCAGATGCGGTGCCACTGCAATTTTGCGCGCAGTTGGGTTGCTTTGTTGACCCAAAACTTTGGCGGTGCCAAACTCTGGAGGCGGAGAGTTCTTGAGCGTGTCGGTTGGCTTGGGTGTGGTGGCGCTGCCTACCGTGGTTTTGCCTGAGCTGGCAGCCAGCTTTTTCTTCTCTTCGGGGCTGAGGAGCTGGTAGGCTTGCCACTGCACCTTGCGCTGCTCGGCGGTCAAGCCATTTGTCAGGGCCTGGTTTTCAGCAAAGTTGATTCTGGCTTGCGCGCGCTGCTGCGGGCTCAGCGTAGCCCAGTCGGACATGCGGGCATGCAGCTTGGCTTGCTCGGCGGGGGCAATCGAGGCGTAATTCTTAGACACTTCCAACCACTTGCTCTTGTGGACCGCACTGAGTGTTTGCCAATTGGCAGCCAAAGGTTTGAGCGCAGTTTGCTGCTCTGGGCTGAGCTCCTTCCAGTCGGGCTTGGTGGTTTTGGCCGTCGTGTTTTTGGCGGCAGCTGTAGGCGCTGCTGCAGCGTTACTTGGAGTTACAGGAGCGACGTTTTGCGCCCCAGCGGCCCAAGCAGCAACCAACAGTCCCAGCGCGAGCACCCCTGAGACCACATTTTTGCAGCGCACTGGGGTGGTGGCAGTAACGGTTGGCATGGCTATGGAGGTTTACTGGCCTGGAGGGCCGAACTTCAGAAACTGAGCGAAGCCAGGGTCAGTGTGGGCAGAGGGCGGCAGATCGTCGGTGAGCAGTTGCACATCAACCTCGGCCAGTTCACGGGCACGGTCGTCGCTGGTCATCACGTTCACAGCGATCAAGCCGGCGGCCAAGGCCAGCAAAGGCAGGGCGGAGGCAATGCGGTTAAACCAGTTAAGGCCATCACCGCCGCCGAGCACCAAAGCGCCGCCCGACATGGACGTGGACGAGGCGGTTTGGGTTTTGGTTTGTTTTTGGTGCATTGCCACGGCTTGCTGGCGCGCGACACGCAGGCGCTCAGCAATGTCGTGGGAGAGGGGCTGGTCATCCAGCCGGGCGGTGACCTTGAGGCCGAAGCGGTCCATCAGTGCCTCTTGGTGCAGTGTGGTGGCGTTTGTCATAGCGAAATTCCCTTAGCTTTTAGTGCTTTACTCAGAGCGTGGACGGCTCTGGAACAGTGCGTTTTGACACTACCCTCCGAGCAACCCATGGCCGCAGCTGTTTCAGCCACGTCCATCTCCTCCCAGTAACGCATGAGGAAGGCTTCTCGTTGACGTGCAGGCAGTTGTTGAACTTCACTGTCTATCCCCCGCAAGGTTTGTGCCCGTTCGGTGCTGGTTTGAGCGCTTTCAGTTCCTTCTGAGCTCTCCAGGGACTCTAAAGTTTCCAGTAAATCAAATTCTCCGTCCTCGCCAGCCACGGAAAAGTCGCTCATGTTAGAGAAAATCGCATTGCGGGTCTTGCGGCGGCGGAAGTAGTCCAGGGTGGTGTTGGACAAAATACGCTGGAACAGCATGGGTAACTCGGCCGCCGGCTTGTCAGGGTAATGCTCGGCCAGCTTGATCATGCTGTCTTGCACAATATCAAGGGCGGCATCTTCGTCGCGTACGTGGTAAACCGAGCGTTTGAAGGCGCGTTTTTCAACGCTTTTCAAAAAATCGGAGAGTTCTTGCTCGGTAGCCAAGGCTGATAAATGTCTCTGTTGTGATGCGGGCCGGCTTTACTTCAAAGCACTACCGGAATCCGCAAATTATGGCATTGTGGCTGGGCTTTTCAGGGTTTTGCCAGCATATTTGGTCGCTATCGCGTAAAAATCGCGTCTTGCAGTGCGATAATTGAGGCTTGCTTGTAAAAACCAGCAAACGGGTTCTGATTCGGGGTGCAGTGGCATCCCCATAGTCAGAGCGCTTAAGTCCCGCAACGGCTTCGCAAGAGCGCGTGAGGGGTAACACTCAAGTTTCGTTAGAGAAACTCTGAAAGGTTGAACATGGAAATCTCTAAGGCTGAAATCGCCTCTGTCGCTTCGTCCACAGCGGCTTCCCCCACATCTACCACCACAACAGCTGGCCATTTGCCTGAGCTGCGCGGTGCCGAAGTACTCGTCAAAGCCCTGCAAGCCGAAGGCGTGAAGTTCGTCTGGGGCTACCCCGGCGGCGCAGTGTTGCACATCTACGACGCTTTTTATAAGCAAGACACCATGCAGCACATTTTGGTGCGCCATGAGCAGGCTGCGGTGCACGCGGCTGACGGTTATGCACGCGCCACCGGCGACGTGGGTGTGGCGCTGGTCACCTCCGGCCCAGGCGCGACCAATGCCGTCACAGGTATCGCTACGGCGTACATGGACAGCATCCCCATGGTGATCATCACCGGCCAAGTGCCGACGCACGCGATTGGC
>JAYVDN010000029.1:0-4623 GCA_043749385.1 Polaromonas sp. | reverse complement strand
TGTTTATTTTTGGCCTGGGCCTGGGCCTGGACGGCGCGGCTATCGTGCTGGTGATCGCCCGCGTGGTGCTGCTGGGCGTAGGTTTATACGGTGCTTCGCACGTGCACAATCTGTTGGCTCCTATACAGTGGAGCCGCGTGCAAGCCGATGCTCGCACACTGTTGGCCGTAGCAGGGCCCGCCGTATTGACCAACTTGGCCACCCCTGTAGGCGCAGCATTTGTTACCCACAGCGTGGCGCAGTTTGGCGCGTCAGCAGTCGCGGGCCAAGCCACCATAGACCGTCTGACCCCTGTAGCCTTTGGCCTGATTTACTCACTCAGCGGAGCAATTGGCCCTGTGCTGTCGCAAAATCTGGGCGCCCAGCAGTTTGACCGGGTACGTGCCGGCCTGCGGGCCAGCGTGTGGTTTATGCTGGCCTCGGTGGCGGGTGCCTGGCTGCTGCTGGCCCTGCTGCAAGAGCCGTTGATTCAACTGTTCTCTCTGCAAGGCCAGGGCGCCGACATGCTGCATGCCTTTTGCAGCTGGATAGCGGCGAGCTTTTTCTTTATGGGCGCTTTGTTTGTAGCCAACACCGCCTTCAACAATCTAGGCCACCCCCTATGGTCTACCGGCTTTAACTGGGCCCGCGCCACACTGGGCACCATCCCGTTTGCCTGGTGGGGCGCGCACTACGGCCCGGTGCAGGTACTGGCGGGCCAAGCAGCAGGGGCTGCGCTGTTTGGCAGCTTAGCTTTGGCGGTGGCTTTTCGGCTGACTGCGCGACTCAAGTAGCGCGAGCTACAGAGCGTATGCGAGGCGCAAGGCGCGTCAGCTTGTTGTATTGCTTCACTCGTTTGTAGCCGAGCTCCTACAGCGCCACCACCAAAAGCCCCTCACAAAATAAGTTCATTAACATAGTGGTCAGTTGATTTACAATACCTACCAACTAATCGGTATTTATATGAATTTTCTGCAGCTTCATTCTGACTTCGCTCAACGCCATGTCGTGGACACCAACTCCTTGCATTGGCAGCCCTCACCCACACCAGGTATTGATCGCCGTATGGTGGAGCGCGATGGTGGTGAAATTGCGCGAGCTAGCACGGTGGTGCGCTATGCCGCAGGGTCGACTTTTCCCAGCCACCGCCACGACTTGGGTGAAGAAATTTTGGTCTTGGAGGGAAGCTTTTCCGATGCACATGGCGAGTATGGTGCAGGCACTTACGTTAAAAATCCACCCGGCTCATCGCACTCTCCATCTACCGTTGCGGGCTGTGTGCTTTGGGTCAAGTTGCGCCATCTTGACCCGGCAGACATTGAGCGAACCGTCGTTGACACGCGTCAAGCCACTTGGCACCAAGGCCTTGTGAGTGGCCTGACAGTTTTGCCATTGTCGGAGTTTGGCACTACCCACACAGCCATGGTGCGCTGGGCACCGCAAACATTCTTTAATCCGCATCGTCACCATGGTGGCGAAGAGATATTTGTCGTCGACGGCGTGTTTGAAGACGAGCATGGCCGCTACGAAAAAGGCACATGGATTCGCAGCCCGCACATGAGCCAGCACCAGCCGTTTAGCCGTGAAGGCTGCACTATCCTTGTAAAAACAGGGCATTTACTGCCTCAAACTGCTTGATGCAGATACTCTGGAATTGGACATGAAACATTTTTCTGAAATCACAAGCTCCGCCGAACGGGTGGTGGACGCGGCTGAGGGTTTGGTGCAGCGCTTTGGCTACAACGGTTTCTCCTATGACGATATTGCGCAAAAAATAGGCATTAAAAAACCTAGCATCCACCATCACTTTGCTACTAAATCTGAACTTGTCGCCACTGTGGCGCAGCGCTACACCCATCGATTTTTGGAACAACTGGACTTGATCGAATCCACCCACGCCGCTGCGCCTGCGCGCCTGGATGCCTACGTCTCGTTATTTGAGCAAACCTATGCGCAAGACCGACAGCTGTGCGTCTGTGGCATGCTGGGCTCTGAGGCCAATGATCTGCCCGTGGATGTAGCCAACGAAGTGCAAGAATTTTTTGTGCGCAATCTGGCATGGCTTGCCCATGTCATTACCGCAGGCTACCAAGGTAAAAAAGCCATTCACCGTGACGAGGCTAATACCCGCGCCATGACTTTTTTATGCACTCTTGAGGGTGCCATGATGGTAGGGCGCGGCCTGCGCAGCAATCTGGGGCCTCGAACCGCCATCGGATCGCTGGTGTCGTATTTGCTGGTGTAAGGTTTAACACCTGCTCCGGCATTGTTCTGCTGACTTCGGTCAGTTTTTTTCATCCCAATTACCTACCAACTAGTAGGTATTTAATGGAGCACATCATGAGTTTAAATTTCAAAGGCAAGCGGGTATTGGTGGTTGGCGGCACCAGCGGCATGGGCCTGGAGACGGCGCGTTTAGTGTTGGCAGGTGGCGGCAGTGCCGTCATTACAGGGCAACGCAAAGAAAAAACCGAAGCTGCGCGCGCAGAGCTCGCGCACTTGGGCCAAGTGGACGCCATAGCGCTCGACCTGAGCAAGCCCACAGAAGTAGACAAATTGCTCGGTACATTGAGCGCCCTTTACCAAGATATTGACTTGCTGGTCAACTCTGCAGGCCTGTTTGTGCCCAAGCCTTTTCTAGAGCACACCGGCGCTGACTACGACCAATACCTGTCCCTCAACCGCGCCACCTTCTTCATCACCCAACGTGTGGTGGCCAACATGGTGGCAGCGAGCCGCGCTGGTGCGGTGGTCAATATTGGCTCCATGTGGGGTAAGCAGGCGGTAGCCGCCACGCCATCGTCAGCTTACTCCATGGCCAAAGCCGGTTTGCATTCATTGACGCAGCACCTTGCCATGGAGCTAGCCGACAAAAACATCCGCGTCAACGCAGTGTCTCCAGCGGTAGTGGAGACACCCGTTTATGAAGGCTTCATCCCAAAAGACCAAGTGCACGCCGCTTTGCAAGGCTTCAATAGCTTCCACCCTATAGGCCGCATTGGCACGCCGCAAGAAGTAGCGCAGGTGATAGCGTTTTTGCTGTCAGACAGCGCAGCCTGGGTGACCGGCGCGGTGTGGGACGTGGACGGTGGCGTGATGGCTGGGCGAAATAAATACTGAGACTTGCTGATTTTCAATCAACCTCAAACCTGATCCGGGAGAACCGGCTTGCCCCAGCGAAGGGGTGCCGGGACTCAGGCTTGTCAACCTCTTCTTTTGCACCGCTCGTTCGCAGCGGTACAGCCTTACGCAGCCCGACTGCACCGTCTGCGGCCATGTTGCCGCAGCGGATGACCTACCAAAGAGCTCCTGATTGCGATAGGATTAAATCCTATTCATTGGAGATACAAATGCGCAGCACCCAGCAAATGAGCATTACCCTACCTAACGAGATGGCTGCATTGGTCAAAGAAGAAGCCAGCCTTGGGGAGTACGCCAGCGAGAGCGAGGTGGTACGCGATGGCCTGCGCACTCTGCTGGCCCGCGACCGGGCCGTTGAGCACTGGTTGCAAGGTAGCGTCGCTAGCGCGTACGACGCGATGCAGCTAGAGCCAACTCGCGCGCTCAGCGCAGCCCAGGTGCGCGCAAAAATGAAAACAGTGCATACACAGGCGCTCAAAACAAGTTCCAAAGTAGCGGCTTGATGGACTACCGCGTCGCCTTTGCGCCCGAGGCGCAAGACCAGCTCGCCGAGCTATACCAGTTTATCGCCCACGCCAACGCCCTGTAGTGGCCCAGCGCTATGTGGACGCCATCATCACTTACTGCGAGAGCCTGGCTATCTCGCCGCACCGTGGGACGCCGCGCGACGACACTCGGCCAGGCCTGCGCATCACGCACTACAAAAAAAGCGCCATCGTTGCCTTTACCGTCATGGGGCTACAAGTCACTGTACTTGGCGTGTTCTATGGTGGACAGGATTACGAAACAGCTTTGCAGTAATTCCACCCCCTCAAAAGGTAGCGCAGGTCGTGGCATTTTTGCTGTCTGACAACGCCGCCTGGGTGACCGGCGCGATGTGGGACGTGGACAGTGGGGTGATGGCGGGGCAAAACAGATACTAAGCTTTGCTGATTTTCGTTTCGATGACTGGTGCCAGTAGCCTAAAGACTAAGGTGCCTGATCGCTAGTGTGTACCGGCCCACTAGGCACCATTTGAAGCAACAGGTCAAAGTCTTCGCGTTTGCCCAAAGCGGCTTCGCGGCGCAGGTAGTCCAGGGTGAGAAAAGAGGTCATCTTTTCTGACGCAGCGCTGGCGATAAACTGGTTGACGGAAATGCCGTCTCTTTTATCGAATTGCTTAATGCTCACGGGTAAAACCAATGGCATGGTCCGCTGTTGCACGTGGTGGCGTGTGCTATCGCAGATTATCGTGAGATGTGCGCCAACGCCCCCTGCCCCGCCGCTCGTCCCGTAGCCATCGCCGCAGTCAACAAATACCCTCCCGTAGGCGCTTCCCAATCGAGCATCTCCCCCGCGCAGAACACCCCGGGTAGCGCGTCGAGCATGTACTGCGCGCTCATCGCCTCAAAACGCACACCGCCTGCGGTGCTGATGGCTTCGTCGATGGGGCGGGTGGCGGTGACGGTGATGGGCAGCGCCTTGATGGCGGTGGCTAGCTGATTGGGGTCGTTCATGGCTTGT
>JAYVDN010000028.1:0-4256 GCA_043749385.1 Polaromonas sp. | reverse complement strand
ACTGCCGCAGCTGCCCCAGTTGCAGCACCTAAAAAATAAAGGTTTTAGGGCTGCAGCCTTTTAGAATATCGCGGGAGCAGCTCTTGTATCCATAGCAGTTTGAGAGTCTCCAGCGGCCCACATCAGCCAAGTTTAATCTTCAAGAGCTCATGGATTTGCGCCGGATTGCCTTTTCCTTTACTGGCCTTCATGGCTTGGCCTACCAAGGCGTTGAAAGCCTTGTCTTTACCAGCACGGTACTGCGCAATGTTATCGGCATTGGCAGCCAGGACGTTGTCGATGATGGCCTCTAGCGCACCCGCATCGTTCATCTGCGTGAGGCCTTTGGCTTCGATGATGGCGTCCACGCCTTGCGCTGCAGAGGTGGTACCAGCAGGCGTTTGCCAAAGAGCATCAAACACTTGCTTGGCAGCGTTGTGGGAGATGGTGTTGTCAGCAATACGGGAGATCAGAGCGCCCAACTGCGCTGGCGACACCGGGCACACGTAAATGTCCAGGCCATCGGCGTTCAAGCGGCGTGAGAGCTCGCCCATAGTCCAGTTGCTGGCCAGTTTGGCTTGGCCGCAGGCCTGGGTAGTGGCCTCAAAATAAGCTGCCATGGCCTTGCTTTGCGTGAGTTGGGCGGCGTCGTACTCCGGCAGGCCGTAATCGGCTACAAAGCGCGCCTCCATCACCCGCGGCAGCTCGGTCATCTCGGCACGCACCCGCTCCACCCAGTCACGGCCAATCACCAGGGGCGGCAGGTCCGGGTCAGGAAAATAGCGGTAGTCGGCGGCATCTTCCTTGGTGCGCATGGCCCGCGTCTCACCCGTATCAGGGTTAAACAGCACGGTCGCTTGCTGGATGGCATGGCCATCTTCAATCTGCTCGATTTGCCAGCGTACCTCGTAGTCGATGGCCTGCTGCATGAACTTGAAGCTGTTGAGGTTTTTAATCTCGCGGCGCGTGCCAAACTTGTCGCCGGGCTTGCGCACCGACACGTTGGCGTCGCACCGAAAGCTGCCCTCTTGCATATTTCCGTCGCAAATACCGATCCAGGTGACGATTTTGTGCAGCTCTTTGGCGTAGGCCACGGCCTCAGCGCTGGAGCGCATGTCGGGCTCGGTGACGATCTCCAAGAGCGGCGTGCCCGCGCGGTTCAGGTCGATGCCGGATTGGCCCCCGCGAGCTCCGCTTGCGGCTCCCAAGGACGCGTCCTCATGCAGCGACTTGCCAGCATCTTCTTCGAGGTGGGCACGCACCAGGCGCACGGACTTCTTCACATCACCCAGGAAAAACTCGACCGAACCACCTTGCACGACCGGAATCTCAAACTGGCTGATCTGGTAGCCCTTGGGCAGGTCGGGGTAGAAATAGTTTTTACGCGCAAAAATACTGCGCGGGGCGATATGCGCACCAATGGCCAAGCCGAATTGGATGGCGCGCTCGACCGCGCCCTTGTTCATTACCGGCAGGGTGCCAGGCAAGGCCAGATCCACGGCGCAGGCTTGGGTGTTCGGCTCTGCCCCAAAAGCGGTGGAGGCACGGCTGAAAATCTTGCTCTGAGTAGAGAGCTGGGAATGGGTCTCAAAGCCGATCACGACTTCGTAACCGCGCACCAACAGAGACGGATCGACTTGGCGGTCGTCTTTGAAGTCAGTCGCAGAAGCTGTTAGAGCAGGGGTGGGCTCAGTAGTGTGCACCAGGGCGTTCATGTTACATGCCCTCCATAAAAGCGGGGGGTTTACGTGAGTGGAAATCAGTCGCTTGCTGCAGTCGGTGCGCCATGTTGAGTAGTTTTGCTTCAGAGAAGTAGTTGCCAATGAGTTGCAAGCCCACAGGCATTCCGCCACTTTCTCTTGAGGCAGAAAAGCCTGCGGGCACACTCATGCCGGGCAAGCCAGCCAGGGACGCAGGGAGAGTGAAAATATCGGCCAGGTAGTTGGCTACAGGGTCATTCGATTTCTCGCCAATTTTCCATGCCACAGTGGGTGCCACCGGTCCGGCGATGACGTCGCACTGCCTGAAGGCTTGCTGAAAATCATCTGCAATCATGCGGCGGATTTTTTGCGCTTGCAGGTAGTAGGCGTCGTAGTAGCCATGGCTGAGCACATACGCGCCAATCATGATTCGGCGCTTGACCTCGTCACCAAAGCCTTCTGCGCGAGTTTTTTGGTACATGTCGGCCAGGTCGGTGTAGTGGGCAGCGCGGTGGCCAAACTTTACGCCGTCAAAACGGCTCAGGTTAGAGCTGGCCTCTGCGGGCGCGATGATGTAGTACACCGGGATGGACAGCTCGGTGCGCGGCAGGCTGATGGGTACCAGGGTGGCACCGAGTTTTTCATATTCCTTCAACGCGCCGTCAATGGCGGCGCGCACGTCGCCGCTCAAACCATCGCCAAAAAACTCTGCGGGGATGCCAATGCGCAGGCCTGCGATGCTATCGTTCAAAGAGCGCGAGTAGTCCTGCGCGGGCATGTCCAGCGAGGTAGAGTCACGGTCCAGGTCCGGGCCGCACATGGCAGTGAGCAGCAGGGCGCAGTCCTCGGCGCTGCGCGCCATGGGGCCGGCTTGGTCCAAGCTGGAGGCAAAGGCCACCATGCCGTAGCGCGAGGCGCGGCCATACGTGGGCTTGATGCCGGTGATGCCGCAAAACGCTGCCGGTTGGCGAATCGAGCCTCCCGTATCAGTGCCCGTAGCCGCCGCGCACAGGCCTGCTGCCACCGCTGCTGCGCTGCCGCCCGAGGACCCACCGGGGATGCGTGAGGTGTCCCAAGGGTTGCGCACGTTGTGGAATGCGGAGTTCTCGTTGCCCGAGCCCATGGCGAACTCGTCGCAATTGAGCTTGCCTAAGGTAACTGCGCCTTCAGCAGCTAATTTGCTGACCACTGTGCTATCGAAGGGAGAGCGGTAACCGGCGAGCATGTTGGAGCCCGCCGTGGTAACGAAGTCTTTGGTAGCAAAAATATCCTTGTGCGCGATGGGTACGCCCAGCAGCGGTGAAGTCTGGCCCGCAGCTAAGCGCGCATCGGCGGCGCGAGCCTGCGCTAAAGACACGTCTTGGTCTACGGCTAAAAATGCGCCTAAAGCGCTGTGCGCCCGGATGCGGTCCAGGTAATGCTGCGCCGCCTCTACGGCAGAGACGTTTTTAGCGGCCAGTTGTTTGGCTAAAGCGGCCACGCCGAGGGTGTGTAGTGCGGTCATGGCGGCTCTTTACTCAATCACTTTGGGCACCAAAAACAGCCCCCGTTCTACTGAAGGGGCGCTTTTTTGGTTGACTTCTCGTTGGTTCGGCTCACTGGCAATATCGTCGCGCAAGCGCAGGGCAATCTCCTGGATGGCAGCCACCGGGTGGGCGAGGGGTTCGATGCCCTTGGTATCTACAGCGCGCATTTGCTCTACGATGTTAAAAAAACCATTGATTTGGCCCAGCATACGTTGGGATTCTTCGGGCTTTAGCTCTAGCCGCGCCAAGCGGGCGATGCGGTCAATGTCTTGCGAATTCAGGGACATGGGTAGGGTCAGAGTGGTAAAAATTAGCCAGTGCGACTGCGGTCTGGGCTGGCAGGGCTTTGTAAGCTGGTGTTTCTGCATCAAAAATAAGAGCAAAAACAGCCGCCTCACCCAAGTTATGCACAGGGGATGCGGTATTATCCAACCTTTGGTGTGCGCGCCTTAAATCAGGGCTAATTTGCATCAAAAAGACTGTTTTATGATCATTTTAGACAGAAGTACAGCGGTGTGTGACCTGGGCGTGCACCATCCTGGAGAGGATTAGAAGATGTTTGCAGCTTTCCGTCGGTACTTTTCCACCGACTTGGCAATTGACTTGGGTACCGCCAACACCCTGATTTTTGTGCGCGACAAAGGCATCGTGCTGGACGAGCCATCGGTCGTCGCCATTCGCCATGAAGGCGGCCCACAGGGCAAAAAAACCATTCAGGCGGTGGGCAAAGAGGCCAAGGCCATGCTGGGCAAGGTGCCCGGCAACATCGAAGCCATCCGCCCGATGAAAGACGGCGTGATCGCCGACTTTACGGTGACTGAGCAGATGCTCAAGCAGTTCATCAAGATGGTGCACGACTCGAAGACCTTCCGCCCGAGCCCGCGCATCATCATTTGCGTGCCCTGCGGCTCGACCCAGGTGGAGCGCCGCGCCATCCGTGAATCCGCGCTGGGTGCGGGCGCCAGCGACGTGTTTTTGATCGAAGAGCCCATGGCGGCTGCCATTGGTGCGGGCTTGCCCGTCAGTGAGGCCAGTGGCTCGATGGTGGTGG
>JAYVDN010000027.1:0-4998 GCA_043749385.1 Polaromonas sp. | reverse complement strand
TAACCGTGTCAAGCAGCTCTTTGGTGCCGACTGCGCCAACGTGCAGCCGCACTGTGGTGCGTCGGCCAACCAGGCCGTGTTCCTCGCCTTCCTCAAGCCCGGCGACACTATCATGGGCATGAGCCTGGCCGAAGGCGGCCACCTCACGCACGGCATGGCGCTGAACATGAGCGGCAAATGGTTCAACGTCGTCTCCTACGGGCTGAACGCCAAAGAAGAAATCGATTACGACCAAATGGAGCGCCTGGCACATGAGAAAAAGCCCAAGCTCATCATTGCCGGTGCCTCGGCCTACTCCCTGCGCATCGACTTTGAGCGCTTTGCCAAGGTGGCCAAGGCCGTGGGCGCAATTTTCATGGTCGATATGGCGCACTACGCCGGTTTGATCGCCGCTGGCGTGTACCCCAACCCGGTGCCGCATGCCGACATCGTCACCAGCACCACCCACAAGAGCCTGCGCGGCCCGCGCGGCGGCATCATACTCATGAAAGCCGAGCACGAAAAAGCCATCAACAGCGCCGTCTTCCCAGGCCTGCAAGGCGGCCCGCTCATGCACGTGATAGCAGCCAAAGCCATCGCGTTTAAAGAAGCGCTGGAGCCCAGCTTTAAGGTGTACCAACAGCAGGTAGTGAAAAACGCCGTGGTAGTAGCCGAGACCCTGGTGCAGCGCGGCCTGCGCATCGTCAGCGGCCGGACTGAGAGCCATGTGATGCTGGTAGACCTGCGCAATAAAAACATCACCGGCAAAGAGGCCGAAGCCGTGCTGGGCGATGCCTACATGACGATCAACAAAAACGGCATACCCAACGACCCCGAAAAACCGATGGTCACCAGCGGCGTGCGGATTGGCACCCCCGCCATGACCACGCGCGGCTTCAAGGAAGATGAGGCCAGAGCCACCGCCCACCTGATAGCCGACGTGCTGGACAACCCGCGCGACGCAGCCAATCTGGACGCTGTGCGCGCCAAAGTTACGGCGCTGACCAGCCGCTTCCCGGTGTACGGCTAAGCGACCCAAAACCTGAATAGCCCAGTTGCAGGGCTAATTGGTTGTTCGCGGGAGCGCATCTACAAGAACACAACAGCTATAAAATAAGTAGCTGCTCCCGCGATATTCTATTGGCCTGGGGCATGAAAGGGCTTAAAATAAACGCATGAAATGCCCTTTTTGCAACCACCTCGACACCCAGGTCGTCGACACCCGCATCTCTGAGGATGCCGATTTTATCCGCCGCCGCCGCCAGTGCGGCGCCTGCGAAAAGCGCTTCACCACCTACGAGCGCCCCGAGGTCAACTTCCCCGCCGTCGTCAAAAAAGACGGCCGCCGCATCGAGTACGAGCGCAGCAAACTGCAAGCCAGCTTCAACCTGGCCCTGCGCAAACGCCCCGTCAGCACCGAGCAGGTAGACAGCGCCCTGGAGCGCATAGAAGAAAAGCTCCTCAACCTGGGCCTGCGCGAGGTACAAAGCCCCCGCATAGGCGAGCTCGTCATGCGCGAGCTGAAAAAGCTAGACAAAGTAGCGTATGTGCGCTTTGCGAGTGTGTACCGCAATTTTGAAGATATTGACGAATTTCGGGCGCTGGTGGATGAGGTGAAGCGGTAGGGGTGTGCCAGTTTTCGACCAGCGGTAATCCATGCCAGACCGGTGGTAGCTTAAAGTAGTCAATGAACTCGTATCATTGCTACAGAATGAAACACCACCGCTCTTCCCTATTCAAACGCACGCGCAGCAACGGCTCACTATCGGGCTGGGCTCCGCGCCAAGCGGGCTTCACACTGACAGAATTGATTGTCACTGTAGCCATCCTGGCCATAGTGACTGGTTTTGCTGTCCCAGCCATGCAGTCCTACGTGACCAACGCCAGTGTGAGCACCTTGGCCAACGAGTTCACCTCTGGCTTGTCTTACACGCGTGGCGAAGCAGTTAACAGAAATACCTGCGTCACTATGTGTATTGCAATCGACCCCAACGATCCCAACCCGACGTGCTCACCGGCTCTGAATGACTGGAACAACGGCTGGATCATTTTTGCTGACCCCGAATGCAACGCCAGCGCATTAGGCAGTCGCGATCAGCTTCTACAGGTATACGAGGGCGCGCCGAACGGCCCACAGCTAAGCACTGCAGTAGGCGGTAACGTTCGTAGCATTACATTCACCTCCCGCGGTGTCCCCAGTGCCATTGGTGCTGCACGGCAATTTACACTCAACACGGGCGGAACCAGCATGACGCCCAAGAAAACTATTTGTTTGGACGCCGCGGGCAGAGCCCGTGTGGGCGATTACAACTCCCCGCTATGCTAGTAAATCCCCTACTCCCTCGAACCGCCCTGCGCCCACAGACGGGTGCCACTTTGATTGAAGTGCTGATTGCGATTCTAATTTTTGGCCTGGGTATGCTGGGAATGCTCGGTTTGCTAGCCGCAACCGCCAAGTACCAAACCAACAACACAGCCAGAACCGGTATTGCACTGTCGGTAGAAAATCTGGGGGAGCGCCTTCGCAACAACATTGCAGCGGCCAATGGCATCATTTCCATCGACCCAATAACCAGCGCACCGCTAACTGGCGTTGGCTACCTCTACACCTCCACTTTCGCAGTGGAAGCAGCCCGAAGCCTCGCCAGTTTTTGGCCACCAGCGCTTGACTGCATGACTGCGGTGTGCACCCCAGTTCAAAAAGAGGCCTACGACATGCTGGCATGGCGTGCTCAACTCAAGCAGTCCCTGCCAGACGGCGCTGGCGTAGTGTCGGGTAGCGTAGCAACGGGTTTTAATGCAACCATCATGTGGTTTGATAAAACTGCCGTGCAAGGGGACGATGCGCAATTTACCGACACTCTGCAATCTAATCAGGTGTGCGCTGGCACTGAGGCTCCAAATTCCCCAGCTGCACGTTTTTGCTGCCCGCCAGCCGTGGCGGCTCCAGATGGTGTGCGCTGCTATAACGCAAGAATCGTCCCATGAAAACACTGCCTCACCCACCGCAGCGCGGTTTTTCGCTTATCGAGCTATTAGTCGGCATTGCTGTGAGCCTGGTGCTCATGGCGATTGCCTCCTCCATCTTCGTGGGCAGCGTGCGCTCTAGCCGCGTGCAGGAAGAGCGCTCCAAGCAAACCGAAACAGCCCAGTTGGTCATGGATTTGATTGCCCGAGATCTTAGGAATGCAGGTACCTACCCAGCCTTGAACCCGGAACGCGGGCAAGGTGCGGGTGGGGTTGACGGTATTGCCGAGGGGTTTGTTCAAAAAGGATTTTTGAATATCGTGAACCCTGCTTCTCGGGCTTTTGACACGGGAGTCTTTGCATGCAGCAAGGCTGGATTTGATCGCACCACGGGGCAATGCTTGTCTGCCGGCGCTGCAACCGCGCCGGACACGCTGATCATCAATTATTTTTCTGACGATACGTTCCCACAAACACCTGGCACGTTTCCGGGCCCTGGGTCGGGAACACGGGTCAACTGCCTGGGCCAGAGCGTGGATGCGCAACCTTATAACCTCGCCCGAGTGGTGGGTGGAGATGCCACCTCAGCCAGCCCTTCCAGAACCGTCATTGCACCGGTATCGGTGACCAATATTTATGGTTTGGGTGCAGTGCAGACTTACGAAGGCAATGCCGGGCCAGTCACTACACGCAGTTTCGGTTGCTGGCCTTTGGGACAGGCTGATTTCCAGCCATTTTTTCAAGGTGTTGAGCAAATGCGCTTCAGGTTTGGTGTTTACGATGCATCCACCATTCGGAGCAACCCCACTAACTTCACCGACATTACTGCCCCAGCGCGATTCCACACTGTGGCCGAAATGAACGCACTGTCATCAGCGGTTGTTCGCGGCGTAACACTGACCCCTTGGCAACGTGTGGTGGCTGTGGAAGTGTGCATTTTGACGCGGTCGCTGGAGTACAACGCCCGCGAAGCAGCCGCTGGAACCGTAGCAGCCGCTGGAACCGTCATACGCGATTGCGATGGCCTGCCTGTGCAGGCTGCTGCCAACCAACCTCGCCCGATAGTTGCCATTACCCGCCAGGTGTTTAACACCCGCAATGCCGCTGGGGCAACACTATGAGAAGTTCCACCGTATCGGCAAGCCGCGAGCGCCACATTAGTCAAAGCGGTGTGTCCATGGTCATCGTACTTATTTTTATCGTTATTCTTACCTCGCTGGGCACTTATTCGCTGCGTAGGGTGATGCTAGGTGCCAATATGTCTCGCAACGCCTTAGATTTGCAGGTTGCTAAACAAGCCGCGCAGTCTGCTCTGCGCGATGGCGAGCGAGATATATTGGGCACCGGGCCTGCCCTAGGTGCTGTGTGCAACCGAGGCATTAACAGACCCATGCCCCCAGTGCCCGGCTACAACTTTGCACCGCCCACATGGGACGGCAACTGCCCGGCTGGACAGTGCGTCGTAGGGTCGGGTAAGCGCAAAGATACCTACCCAAACTCAAACTTTGCGGCAAATATTGATCCCCAACCATGGTGGCCTGCACAAACTCCCTCCGGAGAGCCCCCGGTTTGGAACAACGACAACACCACCAAGCCATCGCCAGGCGATGTTAGTAAATGCTTATCATTTACTGGCGGCGTGCCCTACGGCACCTACACAGGCGCAACCCGTGTGCCTGGCGTGTGGCGTCAACCCGAGTATTTGATAGAAGCAGTGCAAACCGGCTTCATTCGTTATTTCCGCATCACCGCAAGAGGGTGGGGCCTGAGCCCTAACTCGGAAGTAATCCAACAAACTTACGTGAACCTAGAAACTAAATAAGCCGAGATTTAAATATGAAATTCATCAAAACTTGGTTACTAGCATTCATGCTGGTTGTGCAGAGCGTGGCACAGGCGCAGCTACCTGCCGTGCCGCCCAACGTATCAGACCTGAAAAAGCAGCCCATGGTGGTGCTGAATATGAGCAAGGACCATCAGCTTTTTTACCGTGCTTACAACGAATACACCGACATTAACTTTGACGGTATTCCAGATACCACCTACAACCAC
>JAYVDN010000026.1:0-4742 GCA_043749385.1 Polaromonas sp. | reverse complement strand
CTGCTGGCCACGGCGTTGGCGCTGGCGGCGTAGGCCATGCTCTGCACAGGCTTGGCTAGAACAGCGCCATATTCGTTGCTTGGGCTGTCTGGGCTGTTGGAGTTGCCCACACCATCGCTATCCATGCCCAAGCCAAGCAAACGCTGGCGCGCGGCCTGCACTTGCGCATACGGCACACTAGCATCGTGCAGGGGCACAAAGCGCAAACCATGCAACTGTGCCTGACGCTGGGCACTGGCCGCGTGTTGCGCGGACAGCACCATGCGCGGCGACCATACGTACAGCAGTGCCCCCTGCGTTTGCTGAAAATCTAAAGTCTGCAGACTATTGTCATCAAAGCAGCTTGTAGCCCCAACCATATTTGCAAGAGCAGCCATACAAAATGCAGCGGCTATTTTGACCATGGCGTTGACCTTGGCGGTTTAGGCGCGCAGCCAGTCTGTTAAATCCCCCGGAGCATGCGCCACCGCGTGCGCGCCCCAGCCTTCAATAGCGTGCTCGCCCAAATAGCCCCAGGCAGCGGCCACGCTGTACATGGCGGCGGCGCGGCCTGCGTCAATGTCACGTTTGTCGTCGCCCACATACCAGCAGCGCTCGGGCGCTACGCCCGCTTGGCGCGCGGCCTCCAGTACCGGGGCGGGGTGGGGTTTGGCGTGCGGCGTGGTGTCGCCGCTGACGATGGCGCAGGCACCGTGCAGCAGCGGCATCAAGCGCGCCAAAGGGTCGGTAAAGCGCTTGGACTTATTGGTAACTATGCCCCAGGCGATTCCCTTGTCTTGCAGGCTTTGCAGCATATGGGCTACACCGTCAAAGGCATAAGTGCGCTCGACCAAGTTGCGTTCGTAGTTGCTGAAAAACTCTTCGCGCATAGCCTCAAAGTCCGCATGGGTGGGTGCCATGCCAAAGCCAATCTGTAGCATGCCGCGCGCGCCGGCGCCAGCCATCGGGCGGTACAGCTCCAGCGGCAACGAGGGCAGTCCACGGTCGGTGCGCATTTTGTCGGCTGCGGCGCCAAGGTCTGGCGCGCTGTCGATCAAGGTGCCGTCCAGGTCAAAAAAGATGGCGGTGGGCGCAGGAAGCGGGGAGCGGGTGGATGGCATGGTACAAACTGTAAATTTAGATGTTTTAGGGCTGTAGCCCTTTAAAATGTCGCGGGAGCAGCTATACAAGTAATAGCTAATTTAAACTGCGGCATACACCCGCTGCAGTGCACTCAAGCTGCTGGCGCTGGTGATTCAATGTTTTTGCGTTGCAAACAGATAATTCACGCTGGTATCCGTGTTCATCCAATAGCGCTGGGTGAGTGGGTTGTATTGCAAGCCCTTGCTGTCACGTAAGTTCAAATCTACATGGCGAACAAAACCCGCAAGCTCGCTGGGACGGATAAATTTGGCGTATTCGTGGGTGCCTTTGGGCAGCAAATTGAGCACATATTCAGCCCCCACCACGGCGAACACCCACGCTTTGGGGTTGCGGTTGATGGTACTGAAAAACACCCAGCCACCGGGTTTCACCAAAGTGCTGCAGGCTTGCACCACCGAGGCCGGGTCGGGCACATGCTCCAGCATTTCCATGCAGGTCACCACGTCATAGTGCGCGGGCTGCTCCAGGGCCAGCGCCTCAGCGCTGATCTCGCGGTAAGTCACATTCGGTGTTTGTGCCTCCAAGGCGTGCAATTGGGCCACTTTAAGGGCTTTGCTGGCCAGATCTATGCCTGTGACCATGGCACCCTTGCGTGCCATGGCGTCGGCCAAAATGCCGCCGCCGCAGCCCACATCCAGCACGGCTTTGCCGGCCAATGGGGCTAGGCTGTCAATCCAGTCCAGGCGCAGGGGGTTGATCTGGTGCAATGGCTTGAATTCACTGGTTTTGTCCCACCATCGATGCGCCAGGTCAGAAAACTTGGCCAACTCAGCCGGGTCGGCATTGGTGTGGTGAGGGTGCGCACTGGCTGTAGAGGCTTGGGTCATGGGGCTATTGTCGCAAATTAGCAGGGCTTGGAGTTACGAGAGGGGATTAAGAGGGGATTTTTTGAACGCAGAGGGCGCGAAGGTTTCGCAGAGAGCGCAGAAAACAAATACCAAAAAAATTCAAACATGAATTCACACAACACACCAACGAAAGGCAAGTCCTAAATTTTGGCTGTTCTTTCTTGGTCTTCTCTTGCGCCCTTTGCGACACCTTTGCGCACTCTGCGTTCAAAAAATCCCCGTTTTTAACCTTTGTCTTGCGACTCTCTACGTTCAAAAAGCGTCCCGTTTTGGCCGTCACCACATGCCCAACCAGTCATTCGCCCAATAAAAAAGCCACCCGAGGGTGGCTTTTTGAACTAGTCCGGGGAGGATTAGTTAGCGCGGGTACCGACGACTTCGATCTCAACGCGGCGGTTTTTAGCCTTGCCTTCTTTGGTCTTGTTGTCAGCCACTGGCTGCTTCTCGCCCTTGCCTTCGGTGTAAACGCGGTTCTTTTCCACACCTTTGCTGGTCAAGTAAGCCTTGACAGATTCAGCGCGGCGTACCGACAGGGCTTGGTTGTAAGCGTCAGAAGCGTCGCTGTCGGTGTGGCCCACAGCAATGATAACTTCCAGATTGATACCTTTGATCTTGCCAACCAGGTCGTCCAGCTTGGCTTTGCCTTCTGGCTTGATGATCGACTTGTTGGTGTCAAAGAATGCGTCAGCAGCGTAAGTTACCTTGGTGGCTGCTGGTGGCTGAGGAGCTGGTGCGGGAGCAGGTGCTGGTGCAGGAGCAGCAGCTTTTGGTGCTACTGGTGCAGCAGCGGCTGGAGCCGGTGCGGGAGCTGGAGCAGGTGCAGCAGCGGCTGGAGCCGGTGCGGGAGCAGGAGCAACAATCGCGCCATCGCAGCCAGGAGCAGCGGTAGCAGGTGTCCAGTTAGCATCGCGCCAGCACAGGGTGCCGTCAGCGTTTTTCCACTGCAAATTGCCGTGGCCGTTGCGCCAGTTGTCGGAAGCTGTACTCGAGCCAGCCGCGAAAGCAGTACCTGCCAATGCGACGGATGCGAACAGCACTGCTACTTTGTTTAGTTTCTTCATGTTCATCCTCAAAATTGATACTACAGCGCGAGCTGTGCGAAGGCGAGTCTCATGCAATGCATAAATTAACTCGTGGACTGATTGTGCCACAGTCAATGCGCGCAACCAAATTTGCTGTTACATGACAGGCTTCAACGCACCGGTTGTTGCTTTGTCACGACATTTTGTGGTTTTTATACGCCGAAAAATGCTCTACAGGCGCAAAAACGCGAGATTCGAGTTCGACGTGTCTAAAAGTTAAAACACCATAATTAAAAAGCATTCCGAAGTACTGCTCGCAATATAGGCACAAAGCAGCAAATAAAAGGCCGCTAAAATCACTGGCTGGTATAGAACAAGTAAATCTACCGGGTTACGGCAACTTGCCGTCCCAAAAAGCCTCTAAGACTGACCCATGACCCAATTTGCCAAAGAAACATTGCCCATCAGTCTAGAAGAGGAGATGCGCCGCAGTTACCTGGATTACGCCATGAGCGTGATCGTGGGCCGCGCCTTGCCCGACGCGCGTGACGGCTTGAAGCCCGTACACCGCCGCGTGCTGTTCGCCATGCACGAGCTGTCCAACGACTACAACCGCCCATATAAGAAGTCGGCCCGTATCGTAGGTGACGTGATCGGTAAATACCACCCGCACGGCGATACCGCTGTATATGACACTATTGTGCGGATGGCGCAAGACTTTAGTTTGCGCCACATGCTGGTAGACGGCCAAGGTAACTTCGGTTCGGTGGACGGCGATAACCCGGCCGCCATGCGTTACACCGAGATCCGCTTGTCCAAAATCGCCCACGAAGTGCTGGCCGACCTAGATAAAGACACAGTGGACTTTGGACCTAACTACGACGGCAGCGAAAAAGAGCCGCTGGTGATGCCCACGCGCTTTCCCAACCTGCTGGTCAACGGCTCCACGGGTATTGCCGTGGGTATGGCCACCAATATCCCACCGCATAACTTGAACGAAGTGGTCGACGCCTGCCTGCACCTGCTGAAAAACCCAGATGCCACGGTGGACGAGCTGATTGAGATCATCCCCGCGCCCGATTTTCCTACCGCCGGTATTATTTACGGCCTATCGGGCGTGCGCGATGGTTACCGCACCGGCCGTGGCCGGGTGGTGATGCGCGCCAAGGTGCACTTTGAGGACATCGACAAAGGCAACCGCCAGTCCATCATCGTGGACGAGCTGCCCTACCAGGTGAACAAAAAGACCCTGCAAGAGCGCATGGCCGAACTGGTGCACGAGAAGAAGATCGAAGGCATCTCCCACATCCAGGACGAATCCGATAAATCGGGCATGCGCCTGGTGATTGAACTCAAGCGCGGTGAAGTGCCCGAGGTGGTGCTGAACAATCTGTACAAACAGACGCAACTGCAGGACACCTTTGGTATCAATATGGTGGCCCTGATTGACGGCCAGCCCAAGTTGTGTAACTTGCGTGATCTGGTCAAGGTGTTTCTGGAGCACCGCAGAGAAGTGGTTACAAGGCGCACCGTGTTCGAACTGCGTAAAGCGCGCGACCGGGGCCATTTGCTGGAAGGCTTGGCCGTGGCGCTGGCCAATATCGACGAATTTATCCGCATCATCCGCAACGCGCCTACGCCCCCCGTGGCCAAGGCCGAGCTGATGACCAAAGTGTGGGACAGCAAAATCGTCAAAGAAATGCTGACCCGTACGCGCGCCGACGGCAGC